>CACKTH010000007.1 GCA_902603045.1 uncultured Pelagibacteraceae bacterium
AGTTACTAGAACTGCTGCTATAGATCTAAACGTTATAAATATAAAATAAACAATTAACTTTTAAAAAGGCCAGAAACACTGGCCTTTTTTTCAATTACAGATTTAAATTGTAACAATTTTGTAACATTTAAAATGTAACTATCACTGCGAATGAATTTCGCACTAATATTTTTAATAATAATATTTTCAATTTCATTGTTTTTTTATGGAAAATCGAAAACTAGAAGTTTAGCACTACAAAATAATTTAAAATTAAACGCGTTACCAAAGTTTTATGGATACTATTTAGTTTTATGGTGCTCAATACCATCTTTAGTTTTTCTGTTGATATGGACGTTATTTGAACCAATAATTATCAAATCAATCATTATAGATAATGCTGCTAAATTAGGAGCAAATATAAGTGATAAAAACGAAGCAAATTTAATTTACGAAAAAATTAAAGCAATACATCTTGGAACATATTTTGGAGATATAGGTAATATTTTACAACAAAGTGCTTTATCATATTCTAAATTTATAGGTTTATTTACTAATTCAAAAATAGTTTTAATTTTTTCAGTTATAATAGGCTCAATACTTTACTCATTAAAAAAAATAAAAAACAATAATAAGGCAAGAGATGATGTTGAAATTATCTTAAAAGGTTTGTTGTTTGTATCATCTTTAATAGCAATTTTAACTACCTTAGGAATAATTTTCTCACTACTTTTCGAAAGTATTAAATTTTTTTCTGTCATAAATATATTTGATTACTTATTTGGTACAAACTGGAGTCCCCAAAGAGCTTTTGTTAGAGATGCTTCATCTATAACAGTTGCTGAATATGAAGAATTAAAAGACGCTTTTGGTTTCATTCCTTTAATTGCAGGAACCTCATTTATTGCATTGATAGCAATGTTTGTTGCAGTTCCTATAGGATTATTTTCTGGAATATATATGGCAGAATATGCTTCAACTAAAATTAGAAGAATATCTAAACCAATTATAGAAATTTTAGCAGGCATTCCAACTGTAGTTTATGGTTTTTTTGCAGCTCTTACTGTGGGACCATTTTTTAGACAATTTGGTGAAAGTTTAGGATTAACTGTATCATCAGAGAGTGCTTTAGCTGCAGGTCTAATCATGGGGATAATGATTATACCTTATATTTCATCTTTGTCTGATGATGTTATTAATTCTGTTCCACAATCATTAAGAGATGGTTCTTATGCGGTAGGTGCGACAAAATCTGAAACAATAAAGCAAGTTGTAATACCAGCTGCATTACCAGGAATAATTGGGTCTGTATTGTTAGCTGTATCTAGAGCAATTGGAGAAACAATGATAGTTGTTATGGCAGCAGGTTTGGCTGCAAATCTTACTATTAATCCACTTGAATCTACAACAACTATTACAACTCAAATAGTGATGATATTAGTGGGTGACCAAGAGTTTGATAGTCCAAAAACGCAATCTGCCTTTGCATTAGGTTTAACTCTTTTCATTGCAACATTGATTTTAAATTATGTGGCTCAAAGAGCTGTTAAAAAATATAGAGAAAAATATGACTAAAGAAAAAAGGTTAAAAAAAAGACATAACGCTGAAAAAAGATTTAGATTTTATGGATTAGCTTCAATATTTTTAGCATTGTTATTTGTATTAATTTTAGTTCAAAATATATTTTCTAAAGGTAGTTCAGCTTTTATGAAAACAGCAATAAATGTTGAAGTTTTTTATGATCCAGAGCTCTTAGGTGTCAAAAATGGAGCTACAAAAGATGAAATTCTTGAAGCAGATTTTTTTGACATAACAATTGAGACTCTTCTCAAAACATTTCCTACTAATAATTTAGATGAGGAAAATCAGCTTATTGATTTATTTACTACTGATGCAGAATTAGAAATTAAAAATGCATTAATAAATAACAGTAATTTATTAGGAAAAACTGTAAGTTTAGAGATAACTTCTTCTGATGATATAGATCAGCTTCATAAAGGAAATTATCCTAGAGATTTACCTGAGGAAAGAAGAAGAATATCCAATTTTCAATTAAGTATTTATGATAATTTTTTAGAAAACAAGAAGATTATAAAAAATTTTAACAATTATTTTTTTAAAAATGGTGATTCAAGAGATCCTGAGATTGCTGGAATTGGTGGAGCTTTAGTTGGATCATTTTATAGTATATTGATTTGTCTATTATTGTCTTTTCCAATTGCAGTTTTAGCTTCAATATATTTAGAGGAATTTGCTCCAAAAAATAAAATTACTGATTTTATTGAAATCAATATTAATAATCTTGCTGCTGTTCCATCAATTGTTTATGGATTACTAGCTCTTCAAATTTTACTAGCAACTATTCAGTTACCCAGATCAACCCCATTGGTAGCTGGAATAACTTTAGCTTTAATGACATTACCTAGAATAATTATACCTTGTAGAGCGTCTTTAAAAGCTGTGCCTCCTTCAATAAGAGAAGGTGCACTTGCAGTTGGAGCTTCAAAATTTCAATCAGTTTTTCATCATGTTGTACCATTAGCATTACCTGGTACTTTATCAGGAACGATTATAGGATTAGCTCAAGCTTTAGGAGAAACAGCACCTTTGATCTTGATTGGTATGGTGGCATTTGTTGTTGATATTCCATCAACACCTATTGATCCCTCATCTTCTTTACCAGTTCAAGTTTATCTATGGTCTGAGTCAGCGGAAAGAGGTTTTGTTGAAAAAACATCAGCAACAATCATGATGTTGCTAAGTTTTTTAATTGTAATGAATTTTTTAGCAGTATATTTAAGACAAAAATTCGAAAAAAGATGGAACTAAATGTCTGATATTAAAATTAAATCAAAAAATTTGAATGTTTATTATGGTAATAAACAAGCTTTGTTCGATGTAAACCTTGATTTAAACGAAAAAGAGGTAACAGCATTAATTGGACCATCGGGATGTGGAAAATCTACTTTTATTAGATGTATAAACAGAATGAACGATGTCATCGATATATGCAAAGTTACAGGAAATATTGAGATTGATGGAATTGAGATTAATAGTAAAGAATTAGACGTAGTTTCATTAAGAGAAAGAGTTGGCATGGTTTTCCAAAAACCAAATCCATTTCCAAAAAGCATTTATGATAATATTTCTTATGGTCCAAAAATTCATGGAAAAGGTGAAAGTAAAAATGAACTAGATGAAATTGTTGAAAATAGTTTGAGAAAAGCAGCTTTATGGGAAGAGGTAAAAGATAGACTAAATGAACCAGGAACTGGATTGTCTGGTGGTCAACAACAAAGACTTTGTATTGCTAGAGCTATTTCTGTAAATCCTGAGGTAATATTAATGGATGAGCCATGCTCCGCTCTAGATCCCATTGCAACCGCTAAAATTGAAGAATTAATCGATGAATTGAAAAAAACTTACACTATTGTGATTGTTACTCATTCTATGGCTCAAGCTGTTAGAGTTTCACAAAAAACAGGGTTTTTTCACTTAGGCAAGTTAATAGAAGTTGGTAAAACGGAAAAAATTTTTAAAAACCCTGACAATAAAATGACACAAGACTATATTACAGGTAGATTTGGATAAATATGAGCAATGAACACACAGTAAAATCATACGAAGAGGAATTACAGCACCTTACTGACTCTGTTATAAAAATGGGTAGTTTAACAGAAACACAGTTAGTAGATTCAATGGATGCCATAATTAAAGTAGATAAGGATTCAATTGATAAAATAATCAAAAGTGATGAAGAAATAAATAAATTCAGATCAAAAATAGACACTCAAATAATGACATTACTTGTAAAGAGAGCTCCAATGGCTATTGATTTAAGAGAAACAATTAGTTCTTTAAAAATCTCACAAGATTTAGAGAGAATTGGTGATTTATCAAAAAGTAATGCAAAAAAAGTTAAGCCCTTGCCATTAGATTTACCGGAAGAATTATTATCAAATCTAAAAAGATTAGGAGATTTGGTCATAAAACAATTAAATGATGTAATAGATAGCTATGTAAATAAAAATTTTGATAAAGCTAAAGATGTTTGGGAAAAAGATGAACAGGTAGATGATCTAACATATATAGCTATGGAAAGTGTTATTGAATTTTTATCAAAAGACAAAAAAAATTTAGATTTTTCAACGCATCTAATTTTTGCAACTAAAAATTTAGAAAGAGCTGGTGATCATATAACCAATATAGCTGAGTCCATATGTTACTTAATTAAAGGTGAATATTTAAAGGGAAATAGACCTAAAGGTAAAGTTATTCAAGAATAAGATGAGTGGCAAAATATTTATTATTGAAGATGAACCTTCAATAATACAATTAGTTCAACACAATCTTGAGAAAGAGGGATTTATTGTATCATCATCAATTAATGGAAATAATGGTTTAAAAGAATTAAAGAAATTTGAACCAAATTTGCTTCTTTTAGATTGGATGCTACCAGATCTATCTGGAATAGAAATTTGTAAAAATATTAGGAAAGATATGAAGCTAAAAAGCTTACCAATAATAATGCTGACTGCAAAAGGTGAAGAAGAAGATAAAATAAAGGGTTTAGATAGTGGTGTAGATGATTATCTAACAAAACCATTTAGCTTTAATGAATTATTAGCAAGAATTAAAGCTGTACTTAGACGATCAGATCCTAAAATAGTTTCAGACTATATCGAATTTGATGATTTAAAATTAAACAGAAATGAAAGAAGAGTTTTTAGAAGTGATATTGAAATTACACTTGGTCCAACAGAATTTAGATTACTTGAATTTTTTTTATTAAATCCAAAAAGAGTTTATTCCAGAGATCAAATTCTTGAAAATGTTTGGCCCAATAACATTAATGTTGAAAGTAGAACTATTGATGTTCACATAAGAAGATTAAGAAAATCAGTAAATTTAAAAAATAAAAAAGAATTAATTAGAACTGTGCGATCTGCTGGATATTCTTTAATTTAATTTCTTTGATAAAATTAAAATACAATTTTTGAGATACCAATTACAAACAAAGGAATTTGTAATCCAAAATTTGTTAAAATCGCCTTATCTTTTGAGATGAAACCAGAAATTGTCCAACCAACAACGCCAAGACCGTGAAAATATATATTAATTGGATATATATTTAAATTTGTAAGCAATATTCCTGTTAATACTAAAAACGTGCTTATCCATTTAAGATATTTTTTTAAAAACATAAAACTCCTTTCTCTATACTTATGACACTTATGTTAAAGATTTATTAAAATAATTATTTTATATTAAATTGACTATGTATCTATGGATAAAATATCCTCCGATTAGCAATATTAAACCTGCAATATAAATTATGAAAAAATTCATATTAAAAGATTTTGCAAAAAAGAAGGGTACAAAGAATAAATAACTTGCTGGTACTGCAATAAATATACTTTTTGTAAACATTACTGTTTTTTCTGTATCATTATGTTCATAATAGGAAAACAGTATTGCTATTAGTGATACCAAGGGTAAAGCAATAATAAATCCAGCGAGCTTAGGATTTTGACCAGCCAACCAACTTGAAAAAGCAACAATTAAACCTGCTGCTACAACTTTAAAAAAAAAAAATAACATCTGTTTTCTAGCTTGTTGCAAATTCTTTAATTTTTTCAAAACTGAAGTGATCGGCTATATCTTTCTTTGCGTAGTATACTTCATCAACTGTGCCTTGTTCGTTTATCAAAACATCTGTAACAGCTATATCAAAATGACCTTTGATTTTTAAAGGAATATATCCCTTTAACATTGCAGGTATTATTTTATGAGATTTAAATAGCATTGCAGATAATGTTTTCATCATTGATCTTTCAATTTCATATTTTTGAAAATATTTAAAATCTTCATCAGCTAGTACAGTAAAAGGTAAATTTTTATGTTTTTTCATGTAAGACCTTAAATTATCAACTGGTGAATGAAATATTGCTACATGTGTAAAATTATTTCCTAGCTCATTAAATCTTTTATTAATTTCGTTTAATCTAAGATTGCAAAAACTACACCCAGCTATTCTATAAAAAGTTAAAAGAACTTTCTTTCCGTGTGTTTTTGACAAATTAAATGTAGACCCGTCATCTCTTGGAAGTGTAATTTCCTCTAATTTATCTCCTTTAGAAATCTTCATTTAATAGAGCATTTTTTACAAAGCCCGAAAAATTCAAGGTTATATTTATTGAATTTCATTCCTGCTTTTTCTTGAAAAGTTTTCAAATATTTTGATAATTTGTGATCACTTATTTCACTTACTTCTTCACAACTTTCACATATAGAAAATGCTGTAGCCTTCGATATTTGGCAATTAGAATTTTTGCATGCAACAAAAGCATTTTTACTTTCAATTTTATGAATTTTACCAATTTCAACTAATTTATCCAGCGCTCTATAAACTTGAGGTGGGGCTTTAATACCTTTTTTTTGGACGTTATGAAGAATTGAATAAGCTTTAATCGGTTCATTTACTTTTTCTATATAATCGAGAATAATTTTTTGGTTTTTTGAAAGTGTTTCTTTTTGCATTATTTTATTTTATCAATTTAGCATTAATTTTTCAATTGAATGGTCTGTTTTATTTTAAATAAAGAAATTATAAATAAGATCAAAGCCGCTGCAATTATCGATGGACCTGAAGGTGTATTAAATTCTAATGATGAAAACAGACCTATAAAAACTGATAACAATCCTCCAATTATTGAAAAAACAACCATTTTTTTTGGATTATCAGAAAGATTTCTAGCCATAGCTGTTGGAATTATCAACATCCCTGTAATCAATAAAACTCCAACTAGTTTTATAGAAATAGCTATTAGTGCAGCTAATAGGACTGTAAAGATTGCTTTAGCTTTATCAGGATTTAGTCCTTCAGCTTCAGCTAGTTCATAATTTACTGTTGAAGCAAATAATGGTTTCCAAATCAATTTTAAAACTATTAATATTAAAGCACCACCAAACCAAATTATAAATAAGTCCTTTTTATTAACTGCTAAAATATCTCCAAACAATAATCCCATTATATCAAATCTAATAAAGGTTAAAAATCCAATCACAACTAATCCAACTGCTAACGACGAGTGAGCTAACAGACCAAGTAAAGCATCGCTTGGAAGATTTGTTTTTCTTTGTAATTGTATTAAAATTAAAGCGATAGCAGATGAAATGAAAAATATTGAAACAGCAATATTAAAATCCAATGAGTAAGCAATAGTAACACCTAACAAAGCTGAATGCGCAAGTGTATCTCCAAAATAAGATAACCTTCTCCAAACTACAAAACAACCAAGTGGTCCAGTAACAAATGCTATACCTATACCTGCAAATATTGCTCTTATAAAAAAATCATCGAACATTTTAATTTTTTTTTATTTCTCCATCACTCGAATGTACATGATCGTGTTTATGTTCATAAATTGAGAGTGTTTGTGAAGCTTGCTCTCCAAACAAAGCTTTATATTCTTTATTTTTAGCAACATCCAATGGTGATCCTGAACAACATACATGTCCATTTAAACAAACAACATGATCGGTTGCACTCATTACAGTGTGCAAATCATGAGATATTAATAAAATACCACAATTTAAATTTTCTGAAATTTTTTTGATCAATTCATACAAAGCTATCTCACCCGTAAAATCAACTCCTTGTACAGGTTCATCAAGTACTAATAGTTCAGGTTTTTTTGAAATAGCTCTAGCTAATAAAACTCTTTGAAATTCACCACCTGACAAATTTCCTAAATTTTTATTCTTAAGATGATCTACCCCAGTTAATGTTAATGCTTCATCTATTAATTTGTCATTTAAATCATCTGTTAATAACATAAAATCTTTCACTCTTAGAGGAAGAGTCCAATCAATAGAAATTTTCTGTGGGACATATCCAATTTTATTTGTGAGTTTTTGTACTTCACCTTCAATATTTTTATGTAAGCCTAGTGCAATTTTAGCGGTAGTGCTTTTACCAGATCCATTTGGTCCGATTAATGTAATAATCTTGCCTTTTTCAACTACAAGTGAAACACCTTTGACAAGCCATTTATCATTTCGCTTTATTCCAACATCTTTCAATTTAACTAAAATATTATTTTCTATACCCATTTATTCACTTGACTAAAATAAGTTTTATTATTATTAGCGTTATATTATAACAATTAACAAAAACCAATTATTATGAAAAATCTAAAAAAAACATCTATAACACTTACTATACTATCATTTTTAACTTTTTTTACACCAGCAAATGCTGACATTAAAGTTGTTACATCGATTAAACCAATACACTCTTTAGCTAGCTATTTAATGGATGGTGTTGCTAAACCTGATTTAATAGTTGATGGATATGCTTCTCCACATGGCTTTGCAATGAAACCCTCACATGCAAAAATGTTACAAAATGCAGATATTGTATTTTGGGTAGGTGAAGACTTAGAAAATTTTTTAGAAAAACCTTTAGATTCAATTGCTGCAAAAGCAGAAAAAATTGAGCTTATGGAAATAAAAGGTTTAGTTAAATTAAAATTTAGAGAAAGAAATATTTTTGATGATCATGACGATCACGGACACGATGATCATGGTCATAAAAAAAAAGATGATCATGATGACCACGACCATGACGATCATGCAAAAAAAGAAGATGGGCATAAAGAGGATGATCATGACGATCATGGACACAAGAAAAAAGATGATCATGATGACCACGACCATGACGATCATGCAAAGAAAAAGGATGGACATGATGATCACGACGATCATGATGGACATGAAGGTCATCACCATGGTGAATTTGACCCGCACATTTGGTTAGATCCAATTAATGCAAAAGTTATTTTATTTGAAATGTCTAAGCACTTAATTGAAAATGATCCAACCAATGAGTCAGCTTACAGAGCTAATTTAAGTAAGGCTTACAAAGATATTGATAAATTAACAAGTGATGTAACAGCTGAGCTTAACGAAAGTACAGCCTCTATTGTTTTTCATGATGCTTACCAATATTTTGAAGAAAGATTTAAAGTTAATATATTAGGAGCTTTTACTGTAAATACAGATGTATTACCTGGAGCAGAACAATTAGCTGAAATAAGAGAGGTAATTGAACATGATAAAGTTGCTTGTGTATTTTCAGAACCTCAATTTAATCCTAATATCATTAAAGCTGTTGCAAAAGATATGAATATTAAAACTGGAGTTGTTGATCCATTAGGTGCAACATTAACTCCCGGAAAAGGTTTATATTTTGATTTAATAAAAAATATGTCAAAATCCTTTAAAGGGTGTTAATTTAATTAATGGGAGAAACTAACAAACAAGTTCCAGTTACTGTTTTAACTGGCTTTTTAGGCGCTGGAAAAACTACTCTTTTAAATAGAATATTAACCGAGCAGCATGGAAAAAAATATGCTGTGATAGTTAATGAGTTTGGTGAGCAGGGCATTGATAATGATTTAGTTGTTGATGCTGATGAAGAAGTATTTGAGATGAACAACGGTTGCATATGTTGCACTGTAAGAGGTGATCTAATCCGTATTCTAAGTGGCCTCATGAAGCGAGCAGATAAACTTGATGCAATCATAGTAGAAACTACTGGATTAGCTGATCCAGCTCCTGTTGCACAAACATTTTTTGTTGATCAAGATGTTGCTGATCGTACAAAATTAGATGCAATTGTTACTGTTGCTGATGCTGTTCACTTGAGTACACAATTATCAGATCATCATGAAGCAGAAGAACAAATTGCATTTGCTGATGTTGTATTATTAAACAAAATAGATCTTGTTGATGAAAGTGGATTAGAAGTTGTTAAAGAGAGAATAAAAAAAATTAATCCATTTGCAAAAATTATTCATACCACTAAATGTGGAGTATCTTTAAGTGAGATTTTAAATCTTGATGCTTTTAATTTAAAACGTATTTTAGATACTGAGCCTGATTTTTTAACATCAGATCATGATCATGAACATGATGATGATGTAACTAGCTTATCATTTGTTTCAGATACTCCTTTAAATATGGAAAAGTTTCAGGATTGGTTTAGCAAACTTTTACAAACAAAGGGACAAGATATATTAAGAACCAAAGGAATTCTCGATTTTACTGGAGAAAATGATAGATATGTTTTTCAAGGTGTGCATATGCTTATGGATGCCTCGCCGATGGGTAAATGGCCAGAAGGCAAAGAACGAAGCTCTCGACTAGTTTTTATTGGTCGAAATCTTGAGAGTATGAATTTGAAAGAAGGATTTGAAAATTGCAAATCGGCATGAAAGCTGATTCAAATAAGTTTCCAGAGTTAAATAAAACCAAATTTGAAAATAGAGGAAAGGAGTTTAAGCTTGGAGTTCCTGTTACTAATGCTATTACGATTGGGAATTCTGTAGCTGTTGGATTTGGAGATGGAACTGTAAGAATATTTCGCTCAGGACAAATTTCAGAGGTAATAAAAGCACATAGTGGTGTTGTTCTTAGTATTTCAAAAGATGGTGAAGATATTTTAACTGGTGGCGATGATGGTAGATTTTTAAAAATTTCACTTGATGGAGAAATAAAAGAAATTGCAAACTTTGGTTCTCGATGGGTAGATCATGTTACTGCATATAATGGTAGTCTGGTATGTACATCTGGAAATATTGTTTATCTCTGGATGCCAAATAAAAAAGAACCAAAATTATTAGAACACGAGAGTACCATTGGTGGTGTAGCATTTGATTCAAAAGGAAGAAGACTAGCAGTGTCTCGTTATGGTGGAGTTACTCTTTGGAAAAAAGATTATAGTAATAAGTGGAGCTCATCCAATTTAATTTGGAAAGGCTCGCACAATAAAGTCATTTTTAGCAATGATGATCGATTTTTGGTTACATCTATGCAAGAAAACCAACTTCATTTTTGGCGCTTAAAAGATAAAACAGATTCCTTCATGTCTGGCTATGGAGCAAAAGTCAAAAGTTTTGCTTTTGTTTATGATTCAAAATTTTTAGTAACATCCGGTTCAAATGAAGCAATCTGTTGGCCGTTTGATGGAAATGGACCAGAAGGTCGTAAACCAATTTGTCTTCCTTACGTTGGAAATAAACCAGTAACTTTTGTTGAGCCATTCCCAAACGAAAATGCGATTTTCACTGGTTTAAGTGATGGTTCAGTTTTTTTATCAGAAATTGAAAAATCAACCAATACGATCATCATCCGTAGCTTCACTGAGTCTGAGGTAACAACAATTGCAGTGACTGAAGATTGTTCAAGTATATTAATTGGTGATATCGGAGGAAATATTTTATGGACATCAATATGGGATGAAGAGGAAAAATAAATATGTTCAATAAAAAAAAACCAAATGTAGAAAAAATAAGAAATTTAAAAAAAATATTTTTAAAAGAAAAAGATATTCCCGAAACATCAATTTTAAGCATTGCAGAATTAAGCTGTCATGAACCTAATTGTCCTCCTATTGAGACGATCATAACTGAAAGAAAAATCGATGGAAAAATAAGAAATTGGCGTATTGGAAAACCAATTAATGATATTTTAGAAATAGATATTGTTCAATTGAGTAACCCTCATAACCACTCTCATTAAAATACTTATTTTTTTAATGCTTCCTCAAGATAGTCTAATCTATCTTGCCCCCAAAAAATTTCATTATTGAAGACATATGAAGGTGCACCAAATACGTCGTTTTTAATCGCGTCCTCTGAATTTTGTTGATATTCTTTTTTGATCTCATCATTTAGTGCAATTTTTTTTATCTCTTCAAAATTTAAACTCAATTTTTCACAAATTTCCTCAAGAATATTAAAATCTGAAATATCTTTTTCTAATGACCATAAATATTTTAAACATTCATTTCCAAAACTAAGTTTATTTCCCATTTTATTTGAAGCAATTACAAATTTTGCTGGTAAATGAGGGTCTTTAGGTGGAAAAAATTTTGGCTGTTTATTAATTGGCAAATTTAGTTTTTTTGCAATTCTTGTAAGTTCTAAAAGTCTATATTTTTGTCGTGCAGGATGTCTTTTTGGAACTGGTAATCCTCCTGTGTTTGGAAATATATCTCCAACTAAATCAAATGGTTTTTCTATAACTTCAACATCATAATCGTTTATTATCTTAGCAAATCTATCTTTGCCCAAATAAGTAAATGGAGACAATACACTGAAATAGTATTCAATTTTCATATAATTTAATTTTTTTTATTATAGTAAAACTTTATCTTAATCATATATAAAAATAATAAGTAATAAACATTTCTAATAGTTTAAGTAATTGCTTTTTTTCATTAAATAAGTTCTAATAATATTAATGACAACTGTTTCTCTGACTTTAGATGAAGTTTTTGAATTAGCTAACAAAACTTTACTTGCAAATGGATGCGATGAAGAAACTTCAGATACTTTATCTACTTTAATCAAAAATGCTGAAAGAGATGGATCATTATCTCATGGTCTATTTAGATTACCCGCTTATGTATCTGGTTTAAAAAGTGGAAAAATTAATGGTAAGGCTAGACCAGTGATTTCAAAATTAACTGCTAGTGTTGTTAAAGCAGATGGGAAAAATAGTCTTGCTCCAATGGTTTTAAAATATGGAATACCAGAACTTGTTAAAGCTGCAAAAGAAAATGGAGTAGCGGTTTTAGCAATTACTAATTCTCACCATATGGCTGCTATGTGGCCTGAGACAGAAGCAATAGCAGAACAAGGACTTGTTGCTTTTGCATGTACATCATACAAGCCAGCAGTTGCACCAGCAGGAGCAATTAAACCTTTATTTGGAACAAACCCAATTTCATTTGCTTGGCCAAGAAAAAATAAACCACCTGTAGTTTATGATATGGCTACTGCATCGATGGCCATGGGAGAGGTTCAAGTTGCAAAAAGAGAAGGGCACAAGGTCCCAATAGGAACTGGTTTAACTAAAGATGGAAAAGAAACAACAGATCCTGGTGAAATAGCTGATGGTGGAGTTTTGTTGCCGTTTGGCGGCTATAAAGGCTCAGGAATAGCAATGATGGTCGAATTACTTGCTGGAGCCTTAGTTGGAGATAATTTTAGTTATGAGACGGCTGAGAAGGATACATATGATGGTGGACCACCAAGTGGCGGAGAGTTTATTTTAGCTATGTCTCCTGATAAATTAACAAATTCTGATTGGGATAGTCATTCAAATAAATTCTTTGAGAAAATGAAATCAATGGGAGAGGTTAGATTACCAGGTGAAAGACGTCACAAAAACAGATTAGATACTGGACCAAGAAATATTAATGAGGAACTTGTTAATAAAATAAAATCTTTAAGTTAATTCAATTTCAATTGGTGTGTGATCCGAAGGTTTTTGTCTTCCACGAGGAAATTTATTAATCTTTACATCTTTCACAAGATTTATAATTGAATTTGAAACTAAGAAATGATCAATTCTCATACCATTATTTTTTTGCCATGCACCGCTTGTATAATCCCAAAAAGTATATCCTTCTTTATCAGGATGAATATATCTATATGCATCATGAAAACCTAAACTTAATAATTCTCTTAATTTTCTTCTTATCTCTAGTCTAAACAATGCATCATTTTCATATCCTTTAGGATTATGAACATCTTCTGCTGATGGAATTATATTAAAATCACCACCAATAATTATATTCTCTTTTTTTTTTAAATAAGCTTTTAATTTCTTAATTAAATTTTCTAGCCAATATAATTTGTAAGTATATTTTTCTGTATCAACTGGATTTCCATTAGGTGTGTAGATATTTATTAATTTAATAGTTTTTGATTTATGTTTTAGATCTGCGGTAATAATTCTAGATTGTTTATTTTTGTCTTTAAAAATATCTTTTTCAATTTTTTCTAATTTTTTTTTAGAAATTATCGCAACTCCGTTATATGATTTTTGACCAAATACATAATTTTGATAATTTGATTTTTCAAGGTCTTCATAAGGATAGTTTTCATCTTGAGCCTTGATCTCTTGCATCATTAAAATATCCGGTGAATATTTTTTTAGATACTCTTTAATATTATCAATTCTTGCTCTTACAGAGTTAACATTCCAGGAACTAATTATCATTAAAGCGAGAAAGATACGCCACAACCACAAGAAGATTTGCTTTGCGGGTTGTTTATTTTAAAAGAATCTCCGATTAATTCTTTTACAAAATCAATTTCAGATCCTTTTAGTAAATCTGCCGATGTTTTGTCGATAAGGATATTATCTTGTTGTAGATCATCATCCTTAGCAGAGTTATCAAATGAAAAATCATATTGAAATCCAGAGCATCCACCACCTTTAATAGCGATTCTAAAAAATGACCCTTTATCTTTTGATGAAAGAAGATGGTTTATCTGCTTTATAGCATTATCTGTAAATTTAATTTCTTTAATCATAATTAAACATTGATAAAAACAATATAATAATATTTTGCCATTTTTAAAGAATGAAAAATTACTCAAAATTAGGAACATTTGCTTCTAAAGGTAGACTGTTCAAAGAAGCGAGCAATCCTTTCAGATCACCTTTTCAAAGAGATAGAGATAGAATAATCCATTCTACCTCATTTAGAAGATTGAAGCACAAAACCCAGGTATTTGTGAATACTGAAGGAGATCATTATAGAACCAGAATCACTCATTCCATTGAAGTTTCACAAATTGCTAGAACAATTGCTAAATACTTAGGTTTAAATGATGATTTAGCTGAAACATTAAGTTTAGCCCATGATTTAGGTCATACCCCTTTTGGTCATGCTGGAGAAGAGTCGCTAAATGAATGTATGTATGATCACGGGGGATTTGACCACAACCTTCAAACACTTAGGATAGTAATGTTCATTGAAAATAAATATTTTAAATTTGAAGGTCTTAATTTAACATTAGAAACATTAGATGGTCTTATTAAACATAATGGCCCGGTAACAAAGCTAGTCAAAATGAATAATCTAATTGGTTTGAAAAATTTAAAAAATAAAATTAATTTTTCAAAAAACTCCTCATTGGAGGCTCAAATTGCATCAATATCTGATGACGTTGCATACAATAACCATGACATTCAAGACGGAATAAAAGCTAAATTATTTACTTTAAACGATATTAAACAAATCTCTTTTTTCGATGAAATTTTAAAATCATATAAAAAGAAATTAAAAAGTGAAAATAATGATATTCTTGTATACCAAACTATAAGAGACTCTATAAACTTAATGGTTCAAGACATAATAAAAACAACGACAAGAAATATTTTAATGAATAAAATATCTACAAAAAAAGATGTATCAAATAAAAAAAATCAAATTGTTGATTTTTCCAACAAATTAAAAATAACTATAAATGAGATTAGAGATTTCCTTAGAATAACTATGTATAATAATAAAGAAGTATTGAAAAAAAATAACGAAGGAAAAAAGATAATTAAAAAGCTTTTTAGTGTAATTAGCAAAAATCCAAAAAAGTATATTAAAACTAAATATTTAAAAACTAACAAAGAAAGAGCTATATCCGATTATATTTCTGGCATGACAGATAGGTACGCCATACAACTATATAGAGCATCAAAATGAATATATTTGAGGAATACTTAAATAAAATTTTAAATAAAATTAAATTAGCAAGTGAAGAAAAGCTAATTTTATTACCTGACAGTTTATCTGGTATAAATGTAGATATACCTCCTAAAAAATTTAAGTGCGATCTGTCAACTAATGTTGCAATGGTTTTATCTAAAACAAATAATGAACCACCAATTAAAATTGCTGAAAAATTGAAAGATATTATTTTTAAAGATGATAATAACATTGAGAAGATAGAAATAGCAAAGCCTGGATTTATAAATATTATTTTAAAAAAAGAGTTTTGGACTTCATTTCTTTTAAATATAAATAATCTTAATAATTTTGGCGCAGCGCTTAATGGCTCTAAAAAGAAACATTTAATTGAATTCGTGTCTGCAAATCCCACTGGACCATTACATGTAGGTCATTGTAGGGGTGCTATTCTAGGGGATGTTATCTCTAATTTGTTAAAATTTAATAATCAAGAAGTTGTAAAAGAATATTATGTAAATGATCATGGTAATCAAATTTTACATTTTACTAGATCTGTATATTTGAGAATAAAAGAAAAATTAGATAATCAAACTTTTCCAGTAAATGAGGATGATTTATATCCAGGAGAATACATTAAGGATATAGCCCAACATATTATAGATAATAATAAAGATTTACAATTTGATGATTATGAAAAAATAAAGTTAACACTTACTAAATTAGCAATTACAGAGTCACTTAAACTCATTAAGACCAATTTAAATAATTTGGGAATTATTCATGATAACTTTGCGAGCGAGACTGAAATAGTTGTAAATAATGAGGTTGATAAGGTTATTGAGAAACTTAAAAAAGATAAATTTGTATATATAGGAAAAATCAAAGCTCCCGAAGGAGAAGACACAACGAATTGGATAGAAAGAGATCAGTTACTTTTTAGATCAACAGATTTTGGGGATGATAAAGATAGGGCATTACAAAAATCTGATAACACATGGACTTATTTTGCTGGAGATGTTGCGTATCATAATACAAAACTAAATAGAAACTTTGATAAATTAATAAATATTTTAGGAGCGGATCATGCGGGTTATATAAAAAGAATTACATCCGTTGTCGAAGCATTATCTGGAGAAAAAAATAAATTAATTTGTAAAGTAAGCCAACTTGTTAAGCTAATAAAAGATGGCAAACCTTTTAAAATGTCTAAAAGAAAAGGAGATTACATTACCGTTGAAGATTTAATTTCTGAAGTAGGAAAAGATGCAACAAGATTTATTATGCTAAGTAGAAGCAATGATGCTGAATTAGATTTTGATTTTACAAAAGTAAAAGAAAAATCCAAAGACAATCCACTTTATTATGTTCAATATTGTTATGCTAGAATTTCATCGGTTTTTAGAAATATAAATAAAAATATTGATGACAAGATTGATAATGAAAATAATAATATGCAATTTAATTATGAAGAAATTGAAATTTTTAAAAAAATTTCTGAATGGCCCAAATGTGTAGAAATTTCCACTAAAAAACTAGAACCTCATAGGATCCCTGTATATTTATATGAGTTATCATCACAGTTTCATTCCTATTGGAATATGGGAAAAGATGATGTTGAAAAAAGATTTATCAATGATGATAAAACTATAAATATAGAAAAACTAATATTTTTAAAATCTATTGCAAAAACAATTAAAACTGGAATGGATATTATAGGTGTTGATACACCTGAAAAAATGTAATGCTAAAAGAGCTCAAATATCTATTTTATTTAATAATTATATTTTTCTTTCTATTCTTTACTCTAAGATATTATTTTTCAGACGATAATTACAAGAAATCATATAGAGCAGTTTCAAGTATTGATGAAAAAATATCATCTAACGAAAAAAATCTATTTATTCTTAAAAATGATACGAACAACATTATTGAATATGTAGAATACAAAAATAAAAACACAAAAAAATATTCTTTTTGGGAATTGTTATATAATGATTAAAAAAACTAGAGCTTTTATATGTGGCATTAGTGGACATAATTTAAAAAAAAGTGAGGTAAGTTTTTTAAAAAAATATAAGCCATGGGGGATAATTCTTTTTTCAAGAAACATAAAATCAATCAATCAAGTTCAAAAACTAACCAGCTCGATTAAAAAAATATTTAAAAACTCTAATTATCCAATTCTAATTGATGAAGAAGGTGGAAGAGTAAGCAGATTAAGAAAATTCATAGATAATTCCATTTTTAGTGCAAAATATTTTGGTGATTTGTATCTAAAGGATAAAAAAAAATTTGATATTTATTTCAATGTTTATGTGAAACAAATATCCTATTTGTTAAGACTTATAGGTATAAATATTAATACTGTCCCTGTATTGGATTTAATAAGAAATAAGTCTCATAAAATTATAGGTGATCGATCCTATTCGAATGATAAAAAAACTCTTTCTAAAATTGGCGATATATCTATCGAAAAATTTCACCAAAATAGGGTTGGTACAGTAATCAAACATCTTCCAGGTCATGGCTTAGCTAAAGTTGATAGTCATTACAAATTACCAGTTATAGACAAAGATCTAAAGTATCTTAAAAAATATGATTTTTTTCCATTTACCAAAAAAAAATCTGTTTTAGGTATGACTGGTCACTTACTGTTTAAGAAACTTGATCCATTAAATAACGTTTCACACTCTAAAAAAATCATAAAAATGATTAGAAGAGAAATATTATTCAAAGGAATATTAATGTCAGATGATATTTCTATGGGTGCTCTTAAAGGTAATTTAAAAAATAATGTTGTTAAATCTTTTCGTGCAGGTTGTAATTTGGTGCTTCATTGCAATGGAAAAATGAGCGAAATGAATGTAGTAGGTCAAAATTCACCTTATATCGATGATTTTATTGTAAAAAAAACTTCTAAATTAATTCAAATAATAAGTTAAATTTAAATCCATGAGTGATTCTTTAGAATTTAATGTTGATCTTAGTAATTACTCTGGATCATTAGAAATACTTTTAGATTTAGCAAAATCACAAAAAGTTGATTTGGAAAATATATCAATCACTAAACTAGCAGATCAATTTCATGATTTTATAACAAAAACTGAAAATTTAAATTTAGAATTAGCCTCAGAATATTTGCTAATGGCTACCTGGTTAACATATCTTAAATCTAAACTACTATTACCAGAAACAGAGGAAGAGGAATTTAAAGCTCTTGAAGTAGCAGAGAAATTAAAACTCCAACTTAAAAAACTAGAATTAATAAGATTGTTGTCCTCTCAGATGTTGAGTAGAAAAAGATTGGGAAAAGATATTTTTATGAGAGGTTCAAAAAGTGGGATGAGATCAATATATAATTCTCAATATTCATTAACATTATTTGAATTATTAAAAACGTATTCAAATATTGTAATGACAAAAGATTTTCAGAGAATGAATATTCCGAAACTTCCAGTATTTACTACCGAAGAAGGTATTAAAGTCATAAAAGAGTTTTACAATAATTTAAACGATTGGAAAAATATGACTGATCTAATACCAAAAAATTTTAAAAACTCTAAAACTTTAAGTAAGACAGGTAATGCAGGAATTTTTGCTGGATCTTTAGAGCTTGCAAAAGAAGGTAATATATCTATTAAACAAAATAATTTATTTGAGGACATATATATTAAAAAAATCTAATGAATAAATTAAAAAAAAATAATGTTGTATCATTTCCATCTAAATTAACTGATGTTGATAAAGAAATAGAAGCTATTGTTTTTGCAGCTGCAGAGCCGTTAAATATTGAAACTATTGAAAATAAAATTTCAAAAAAAATAGATGTTGAAAAATCTTTACTAAAACTTCAGAATTTTTACTCTGATCGTGGAATAAATTTGGTTTGTATATCTAATAAATGGTCTTTTAGAACGTCACCAAATTTATCTTCATTAATGTCTCAACAAAAAACTGTTGAAAAAAAATTATCAAAGGCTGCGATAGAAACACTTGCAATTATCGTCTATCATCAACCTGTCACTAGAGCTGAGATAGAAGAAATTCGTGGAGTTGCGTTTGGAAATAATACACTTGAGATATTAATGGAATTGAACTGGGTTAGACCTCAAGGTCGAAAAGATGCCCCTGGTAAACCTATCCAATATGGAACGACAGATGACTTTTTAAGTCATTTCAATCTCCAAAAATTGTCAGATCTTCCAACTGTTGATGAATTAGGAACCGCAGGTCTTATTGATACATCTAGTGTAGATGCATCTATATTTGGAACAGGCAAATTCTATAAAGAAAAACAAGAGGATAAAAAGGAAAATATATACTCTGATATAGATGAGATGCTTAATAGCACTCTTAATACCGATAACGATAAATAAAAAAATAGTTTTAAAACTAAAATTATAAGGTTATAAGTAATTATGAGTATAGGATTTTGGCAAATTGCAATTGTAGTAATTTTAGTAGTATTACTTTTTGGTAGAGGTAAAATCTCTAGTCTTATGGGTGATGTTGCTAAAGGAATTAAAAGTTTTAAAAAAGGTATGGCTACAGATGCTTCAGAAGATAGCCAACCAAAAAATATATCTGAAAATCAAGACTCAGACAAAAAAGAGTAATCAATGCCACAGATCGGCTGGTTTGAAATATTAATAATAGTTTCGATTGCAATAATAGTTGTAGGACCAAAAGACTTTCCTGTAATGTTAAAGAAAGTTGGATCATGGATAGGTTCTGCTAAGAGATATTTTTCAGATGTTCAAAATCAAGTTACAGAAATAACTGATGTTTCAATTAAAGAAGAATTAAAAAAAAATACTGAAATCATGAAAGAGGATAAACCTAAAGATGACAGCTAAAAAAAAAGAAACAGGTTTTATAAGTCATCTTACTGAATTAAGACAAAGACTAATAAATTCATTTATCTTCTTAGCAGTATTATTTGTGGTTTGTTACTATTTTTCTGAATACATATATGGATTTTTAGTTGAACCTTATGCTAATGCCGTAAAAGATGATAATGTCGATAGAAGATTAATCTTTACCGCTCTACAAGAAACATTTTTAACATATCTTAAAGTTTCTTTTTTTGCCGCTTTCTTTGTGACCAGTCCATATATCCTTATCCAAATTTGGAAATTTATTGCACCAGGATTATACACACACGAAAAGAAAGCAATTATGCCTTACTTAGTAATTACACCAATACTTTTTTTACTAGGAGGTATGCTTGTTTATTATCTAATTATGCCACTAGCATTTAAATTCTTTTTATCATTTGAAAGTGCGGGACTTGGGACTAGCTTACCAATTCAATTAGAAGCTAAAGTAAATGAATATTTATCACTTGTGATGAAGTTAATTTTTGCATTTGGATTAAGTTTTCAGCTACCAGTTGTATTAAGTTTGCTTGCAAGAATAGGAGTTGTAAATTCAACTTATTTAAGAGAAAGAAGAAAATATTTTGTTGTAATAATATTTGCTGCTGCTGCAATATTAACTCCACCAGATCCAATTACACAAATAGGTTTAGCAATACCTTTGTTAATTTTATATGAATTGTCAATTTTTTCTGTAAATATTATCGAAAAGAAAGCTCAAGAGAGAAATGCACAATATTAAGGATATTAGAAAAGATATCGATAATTTTAAAAATACAATTAAAAATCGAAACGTTGACGTAGACTTTGAACAAATATTAAATCTTGATGAAGAAAATAGAAAATTAATTCAAGAAAAAGAAAAATTAGAAATGGAAAAAAAATCTATTTCTAAATCTAAAGATGAAACTCTTTTTGAAAAGTCAAAAGAAATTTCAAATAAAATAGATGATTTAAGTAAAAATCAAAAAAATGTTAAAGACCAACTTGATCAGATATTAAGTAATATTCCTAATTTACCATTGAATGATGTCCCCGTAGGTAAGGATGAAAATAGTAATAAAGAGGTTGTAAAATCTGGTCAAATTAAAGAAATGAGTTTTAAACCAAAATCTCATTATGAAATTGGTGAAAAACTGAATATGTTAGATTTTGATTTAGCAACAAAAACAACTGGATCAAGATTTGTTTTTGTTAAAGACAAAATAGCATCATTAGAAAGAGCGATTTCTAATTTTATGATTGATACACATGTCAATAATAATGGCTACACTGAAATCTCTCCACCTTTAATGGCTACAGACAACACTATGTTTGGAACTGGCCAATTGCCTAAATTTGAAAATGATCAATTCGAAATTAAGTTTGATGATAAAAATGATAGAAAGTTTTTAATCCCTACTGCTGAAGTAATCTTAACTAATATGGTTAAAAATCAAATATTGAATCTAAAATCTTTACCAATGAGACTAGTTGCGTCAACACCTTGTTTTAGAAAAGAAGCAGGAAGTTATGGTAAAGATACCAAGGGCATGATTAGACAACATCAATTTTATAAGGTTGAATTAGTGAGTATTGTTGAAAATAATAAATGCATTGAAGAACTAGAGCGAATGACTAATTGTGCTACTAAAATTTTAGATGACTTACAATTACCTTACAGAAAAATTATTTTAAGCACTGGTGATATGGGTTTTAGTGCAGAAAAAACTTATGACATAGAGGTTTGGCTTCCGTCAGAAAATAAATATAGAGAAATATCAAGTTGTTCTTCATGTGGAACATTTCAGGCTAAAAGAATGAAAGCTAGATATAAAAATAATAATAACGAAAATGAATTTGTTGGTACTTTAAATGGGAGCGGACTTGCTGTTGGTAGAACATTAATTGCAATATTAGAGAATTATCAAACTGAAGATGGTTCAATAATTATTCCTGAAAAACTAAGACCATATATGAACAATATGGATAAAATAGGTATCAATTAAGAGTTGTCTTCTAAAAGTATATAGTATAAATAACCTTTAACTTTTTAAGGACTTAATATGGACGCAGGAATAGGACAATTTATACCCCTAATTTTAATATTCGTAATATTTTACTTTTTCTTAATCAGACCTCAGCAAAAGAAAGTTAAAGAACATAAAGCTATGGTTGAAGCTTTAAAGCGTGGAGATAAAGTTATTACTTCTGGTGGTATCGTTGGTACTGTAGAAAGAGTTATCGATAATGAAAAAGTAGAAGTTATGATTGCTGATAATGTTAAAGTTGAAATTGTTCGATCAACAGGAATACAAGGATTAGTTACTCAGGCTGAACCAAAAAAATAATAACTTTTTAAAGTGTTATATTTTTCTAAATTAAGAGTTTTCAGTGTTTTAATTTTTACACTTATTATTTCATATTTTACAATTTCAAATTTTACCAAAATCGATGATGATTATTTTTCTAAAAATATTAAATTAGGTTTAGATCTGCAAGGTGGTTCTTATTTATTATTAGAAATAGATAACGAACCAGTCATTACTCAAAGATTGCAAAGTAAAGTATTGGAGTTTAAAAAATTTTTCAAAGATAAAGATATTAAGGTTAGAAATTTTGTAATTGAGGATAAGTCTATTATATTCGATGTTGAAAATTCTAAGATTGAGGATGTTAAATCTCTTTTAGATGATGATAAAAGTGAGATAAATCCTTATTTTCAACAATATAAGTCTCATCAATTTAACTTTGAAAACATGAATACCTCATTCAAGTTAGAATTTTCTGACTATGGATTGGTATTGTTAAAAAATTCCTCATTAGATCAAGCAATTGAAATTGTAAGAAGAAGAGTTGATGAAGTAGGAACTAATGAGCCAAATATTTTAAAAAGAGGTAATGATAGAATTCTTGTTGAGTTGCCAGGATTAGATGATCCTGGTAGAATTAAATCTTTATTAGGTAAAACAGCAAACTTAACATTCCAATTTATATCCAGTAGTTCTGAAGAATCATTTGGAACAGAAAAACTTTCTTTTGAGGATGGCTCTAGTGAGGCCATTGTTAGTAAACGAATCGTTTTAAGCGGTGATAATCTTATGGACGCCAAGCCAACTATGAATAATCAGACTAATGAGACAGTTGTTTCATTTAGTTTAGATAGGGTAGGAGCAAAAAAGTTTGGTAAGGCGACTTCAAATGGTGTTGGAAAAAGGTTGGCAATTGTTTTGGATGGAAAAATTATTAGTGCTCCTGAGGTCAGAGAACCAATTATTGGAGGAAATGGACAGATATCTGGTAATTTTACCTTTCAATCTGCAACAGATTTAGCTTTACTCTTAAGATCAGGTGCTTTGCCGGCTCCACTTAATATTATAGAAGAAAGAACTGTAGGTCCTGACCTTGGAAAAGACTCAATTAACGCAGGAATTATGTCATTGATAATAGGATTTGTCTTAGTCGTTGCCTTTATGTTTTATAAATATAGATTTTTTGGCTTAATTGCTAACTTAGCCTTAATATCTAATTTATTTTTATTAGTCGGTATTCTAACATTATTTGAAGCAACTCTTACACTCCCTGGAATTGCAGGTATTATTTTAACTGTAGGTATGGCTGTTGATGCAAATGTTTTAATTTTTGAGAGAATTAAAGAAGAATTAAAAAATGAAAATAATTCAATTGTAGCTTTTGATTCTGGTTATACAAAATCACGAACAACAATTTTAGATGCCAATATTACAACTTTAATCGCTGCAGTAATCCTATTTTTCATGGGCTCAGGTCCAATTAAAGGATTTTCTGTAACGCTTGGAGTTGGAATACTTACAACACTATTTTCAGTATATTTCATAGCTCGTTTAATTACTGCTTACTATGTCATCAAAAATAAACACAAGGAAAAACTAATATAATGAAAACAATCTATTTTAATAAGTTTTATAAAAGTTTTAATATACTTTCAGGTATATTAATTATTGCTTCCTTAGTTTTCTTAGTTTTTAAAGGTTTGAATTTTGGTGTTGATTTTAAAGGGGGTACTTTAATTGAGCTAAGAACTGATAAATCTTCTGCTAATATCACAAAAATAAGAGATAGTTTTAATCAAATGAATCTTGGTGATGTTTCAGTAAAAAATTTTGGTAATGAAACAGATTTTGTAGTTAAATTTGAAAAACAAAATTCAAATGACCCTCAATTTATAGAAGAGATAAAAACTAAGCTATCAAGTTCTATAGGTTCAGTAGATTTTAGAAGAGTAGAAAATGTTGGTCCAAAAGTTAGTGCAGAACTTTTGAGATCAGGTGTAATAGCGGTAGCCTTATCTTTGGCGGCTATGCTTTTATACATATGGATCAGATTTGAGTGGCAATTTAGTCTTGGAGCTATTTTAGCTTTATTTCATGACGTTATAATTACGTTAGGGGTATTTTCTGTATTTTCATTAGAAATCAATCTTTCTATCGTTGCAGCTGTTTTAACAATAGTTGGATATTCAATGAATGATACAGTTGTAATATTCGATAGAGTTAGAGAAAATTTGCGTAAATATTCTGATGTTAAAATATTTGAACTAACAAATATCTCAATAAATGAAACTTTATCCAGAACAATAATAACCTCAGTTACTACATTGTTGGCACTTTTATCTATTTTTATTTTTGGTGGAGAAATATTAAAAGGATTTTCGTTGGCAATGATATTAGGGGTAATTTTTGGAACTTATTCATCTATTTATATTGCAAACCCAGTATTAGTCTCTTTAAAAGTTAGCCAAAGAACGATTGTTAAGGAAGAAAAAGAATAATTAATAAAGATTTTGTGCTGCTACCATTGTTAACAACATTGGTAATGATAAAAGTGTGTTTGTTCTAGAAAACAGCATTGCAGTTTTTGCTGACTTAGCTTTAACCTCAGGTTCACACTCAACCATGCCTAAAGCTCTTTTTTGATTTGGCCATATAACAAACCAAACATTGAATGCCATTATTAATCCTAACCACATTCCAATTCCTATTGCAGTATTTTTTCCACCACCTGATCCTATTCCTAATGTCATCGCTTGATGAACGTATCCATTAAAGTAGGCTAATAATAATCCTGATATGATTGTAAATAGCGCTGCCCATCTAAACCAAAATAATGCTGCAGGAGCTATAACTTTGCCTATAGCTGGTTTTTGTTCGTCTGGAATTTTAGCCATGTTAGGAATTTGAACAAAATTGAAATACCACAGTAAACCAATCCACATAATACTTACAGTTACATGTACGTATCTTAATAACCAGCTCCAAAATAAAACATCAAAATCAAATCCACCATTGCCGATGTAAAGACCAATGAATAATAATATTGCAATAGCCAATGACAAATGAACAGTCTTTGATAATGATTGTAATATCGAAGTCATCTATAGGATGATTTTATATTATTTTTCTATAAAGATTAAGCGGTTTTTTTAAATTTCGTATCTAATAAAGGCTTTAAAAATTTACCTGTATAGCTATCTTTCACTTTTGCAACTTCCTCGGGTTTGCCTTCAGCAATAATATTTCCACCTTTAACACCACCCTCGGGCCCCATATCTACTATATAATCTGCAGTTTTAATAACATCTAAATTATGCTCTATAACTACAACTGAATTACCAGTTGCAACAAAAGTGTGTAAAATTTCCAAAAGTTTTTTTATATCATGTTGATGCAATCCAGTAGTTGGTTCATCTAATATATACATTGTTCTTCCTGTAGACCTTTTTGATAGTTCTTTAGCAAGTTTAATACGTTGTGCTTCTCCACCGGATAGAGTTGTTGCTTGCTGACCAATTTTTATGTAGCCAAGACCAACTTTTTTTAATGTTAAAAGTTTAGTTTTGATGTTTGAAATATTTTCAAAATACTCACATCCTTCATCAACAGTCATATTTAAAACATCTGCAATACTCTTATCTTTGAATTTAATCTCTAATGTTTCTCTGTTGTATCTTGTACCTTTGCATTCATCACACGTTATATAAACATCAGGAAGAAAGTGCATTTCGTATGTAATTACGCCATCTCCTTCACATGCCTCACATCTTCCACCCTTTACATTGAAAGAAAATCTTCCAGGTTTATAGCCTCTACTTTTTGCTTCAGGTAAATTGGTAAACCAGTCTCTGATAGGACCAAAAGCTCCAGTATATGTAGCAGGATTTGATCTAGGAGTTCTACCAATAGGTGATTGATCAATATCTATAACTTTATCAATTAATTCTATTCCTTTAAATCCTCTAAATGGCTGAGGAATTTTTCTAGACTTATTATTATTCAAAGTAAGATTTAATGCATTGTATAAAGTTTGAAGTATCAAAGTAGATTTACCACTTCCAGATACACCAGTAACACAAGTGAAACTACCTAAAGGTATTTTTAAATTTACGTTATTTAAATTATTTCCAGATGCACCATTGATTTCTAAAAATCTACCATTTTTTGCAAGTCTTCTATTTTTTGGAATAGGTATGAAACTCTTATTTGATAAATATCTTCCAGTAATGCTTTTGTCATTTTTTAAAATTTGCTCATATGAACCTTCAGCAACAATTTCTCCACCTTTATTTCCAGCTTCAGGTCCTAAATCTATTATATGATCTGCATTCTCCATTGTTTCTGTATCGTGCTCAACAACAATAACAGTATTACCTAAGTCTCTTAATCTTTTTAAGGCATCTATAAGCTTAACATTATCTTTTTGATGTAAACCAATTGATGGTTCATCTAAAACGTATAGAACTCCAGTTAAACCTGATCCTATTTGTGAAGCTAGTCTAATTCTTTGTGCTTCACCACCAGATAATGTCCCAGACTCTCTAGATAATGTTAAATAATCAAGACCAACATTTAAAAGAAAATCTAAACGTTCATTAATTTCTTTTAATATATGTTGAGCAATTTTAATTTGTCTTTTGTCTAATTTAACTTCTAAAGATCTAAACCATTCCTTAGCATCAAAAATTGATTTTTCTGTAACTTGACTTATATTTAATTCATTTATTTTAACACACAGAGCTTCATCTTTTAATCGATAACCATTGCATCTTTCACATTTTGTATCTGACTGATACTGAGCAATTTCTTCTCTTTTCCAATCACTATCTGTTTCTAAATATCTTCTCTCTAGATTATTGACTACACCTTCAAAGGTTTTTTTGTGCGAATATTTTTCATAACCATCATCATAAGTAAATTTAATTTCTTCATCATCAGATCCATACAAAATTACATCTTTAATTTTTTTTGGTAGTTTTGACCATTTATCGTCTAATGAAAAACCATAATGTTTAGATAAGGATGCTAACGTTTGAGCGTAATACATTGATGTAGATTTTGCCCAAGGTTCTATAGCACCATCAGCTATAGATTTTTTTTCATTCGGAACAACTAAATTTGGATCAACATTTAATTTCATTCCAATACCTTCGCATTCTTCACAAGCTCCATATGGACTATTGAATGAGAAAAGTCTTGGTTCAATTTCTTCAATAGTAAAACCACTTTCAGGACAAGCAAACTTGGTAGAGAAAATTAATTTTTCAATTTTTCTGTATTTTTTTGGAAGTGTTTCATTTTCATATTCAACAAAAAGTAATCCATTTGCTAAATTAACTGCTGTTTCAACACTTTCAGCTAATCTGTTTCCTAATGAGGAATTTATTACAACTCTATCAACTAAAATTGAAATATCATGTTTAAGTTTTTTATTTAATTCTGGAACACTTTCAATATCATACAATTGGTCATCAATTTTAATTTTTCTAAATCCTCTTTTTTTGTATCCTAATATATCCTTTCTATATTCACCCTTACGTCCTCGTACGACGGGAGCATATAAATATATTGTAGACTTTTTTGGTAATTCTTTAATCTTATCAACAATTTGACTAATAGTTTGTGAAGTAATTGGTTTGCCAGTGAATGGAGAGTAGGGTATTCCAGCTCTTGCATAAAGTACTCTCATGTAGTCATATATCTCGGTAACAGTTGCAACTGTTGACCTTGGATTTTTAGAAGTATTTTTTTGTTCTATAGAAATTGCTGGACTCAAACCTTCGATTAAATCTACATTTGGTTTTTTCATTTTATCTAAAAACTGTCGTGCATACGCAGATAAACTTTCAACATATCGCCTTTGACCTTCTGCATAGACAGTATCAAATGCTAATGATGATTTTCCTGATCCAGATAGACCTGTTATTACAACAAATTTGTCTTTAGGAATCTCTAGTGAAATATTCTTTAAATTGTGCTCTTTTGCGCCCTTAATAAGTATCTTTTTAAGCATAATTTTAGTTGCTTTAGATTAATAAAATTAATATTCAAGCCTATTAATGTTATAAATAACATTTCAAATATATAAATATTATGGCAGGAAGCTTAAATAAAGTACTTTTAATCGGTCGATTAGGCGCAGATCCAGAAATTAAACAAATGGTTAACGGTAAAAGTGTAGCAAGATTAAGCCTAGCTACTAGTCAATCATGGAAAGATAAAAATACCGGTGAAAAAAAGGAAAAAACTGAATGGCATAGAGTAGTTGTTTTCAATGAAGGACTAGTAAATGTAGTTCAACAATATTTAAAAAAAGGAGCACAAGTATACGTTGAAGGACAACTGACTACGAGAAAATGGAAAGATGAACAATCAGGTCAGGATAAATATTCTACTGAAATTTTAATTCAAGGATACAATTCATCATTAACAATGTTAGGTGGAGGAAATCAAAATTCAATTCCATCTCAAGATAATAAACAAAGCTTTGATGATAGTTCTATGACTCAAAACGAGTTAGACGATGATATCCCTTTCTAAATAAATGCAAAAAAACGAAGTAACTAAAGATTTAAATATCAAACCAATTTCGATGTATGATGAAATGAGCTCATCATACTTATCTTACGCCATGAGCGTAATAATTAGTAGGGCATTACCCGATATAAGAGATGGACTTAAACCTGTTCACAGAAGAATTTTATATGCAATGCATAAAGGTGGTTTCGATTGGACAAAACAATTTAGAAAATCTGCAAGAATTGTAGGAGATGTAATTGGTAAATATCATCCGCATGGTGATCAAGCAGTGTATGATGCGTTAGTTAGAATGGTTCAAGATTTTTCAATGAGTGTTCCACTAATTGATGGTCAGGGTAACTTTGGTTCAATCGATGGTGATCCACCTGCTGCAATGAGATATACAGAAACAAAATTAGCAAAAATTTCTCAATTTTTGATTGATGATATAGAAAAAAATACTGTTTCATTTAAAAGTAACTACGACGAAACTGAGCAAGAACCTACAGTACTGCCAGCCCAATATCCTAATCTTTTGGTTAATGGAGCAGGAGGTATCGCTGTTGGTATGGCAACTAGTATACCACCACATAATCTTGGTGAAATTATTGATGGAACTCTAGCTCTTATTAAAAATAAAGATATTAAAGTTAAAGAGTTAATGAAGCATATTCCTGGTCCTGATTTTCCAACTGGTGGAGTTATTATTGGTAAAGATATTATTCGAGAAGGATACAAAACAGGCAGAGGTTCTTTTAAAATTAGAGGTGAAATAAATGTTGAAAATCTTAAAAATGGTAAAGATAGATTGGTAATTACCTCAATACCTTATCAAGTGAACAAATCTAACTTAAATGAAAAAATCGCAGAATTAGTTAGAGACAAAAAAATAGAGGGTATAAGTGATATTAGAGATGAATCAAATAGAGAAGGTATAAGAGTTGCTATTGATCTAAGAAGAAGTGTTGAGCCCGAGACAATAAAAAGGCAACTTTATAAATATACATCCATTGAAACTTCATTTGGTTTTAACTCATTAGCAATTGTTGATAACAAACCCAAAACATGTTCATTAAAAGATTTTTTAGAGAACTTTTTAAAATTTAGAGAAGATGTAGTTATTAAAAAAACCAAATACGATTTAAAAAAAGCTGAAGACCGTGTTCATGTTTTACTTGGTTTATCTGTTAGTGTAGAAAATATCGATAAAGTAATAAAAATTATTAGATCTTCAAAAAATCCAGAAGAAGCAAAAAATACTCTTATAAAAACTAAATGGAAAATAACAAAATCTGCTAAATTAATTAAATTAGTTGATAGTAAAAATTATAAAGGATCATACAATCTATCTGAAACCCAAGTCACATCAATACTAGAACTTAGATTGCAAAAATTAACTGCCCTTGGAATTAATGAAATTGAAGAAGAAATAAAAAAATTATCTGAATTGATCACAAAGTATAAAAAAATAATAAATTCTAAAAGTGAACTATTAAAAGTAATTAGTAATGAGTTATCTCAAATTAAAGAAAAATTCTCATCTCCGAGAAGAACGCAGATTATAGATGCTGTTTTAAACTATAATATTGAAGAAACTATTCAAAAAGAATCTGTAATAATTACAATTACTTTACAAGGATACATCAAAAGAGGTGCTTTAAGCAATGTTAAACAACAGAAAAGAGGTGGAAAGGGTAAAACAGGGATTAAGACAAGAGATGAAGATTCTGTTGTACAAACATTATCAGTAAATACACACACATCTGTTCTATTTTTCTCTACTGAAGGATTGGCATACAAAGTTAAGGCTTGGAAAATTCCAGAAGGATCAGCTGCATCAAAAGGTAAATCTTTATTCAATATTCTTCCTCTAAAAAATCATCAGTCAATTAGTTCAATTATGCCATTTCCAGATAGCGATGTTGATACAAAAGATATGCATATTATTTTTGCAACAAGTGAAGGTAAAATTAGAAAGAATAATCTTGAAGATTTTACCTCAATTAATGCTTCGGGTAAAATTGCAATGAAGCTTGACGGTAATGATAAAATTATTGGTGTTAAAATTTGTAGAGATGATCAGGATATAATTTTAAGTACTAAATTAGGAAAATGCATAAGGTTTGAGTCTAAAAAACTTAGAGTTTTTAAAGGTAGATCATCAAAAGGTATAAGAGGTATCAATTTAGCAGAAAATGATACTATTGTGTCTCTGTCTATTATTGATCATGACTCAAATAAGAAAGCAAAAACTAAAGACCAAGAATCAGAAATTAAAGCTAAAGAAAAATTCATACTGTCAATCACAGAAAATGGTTTCGGTAAGAGAACATCTCATTATGATTATAGAGTTACAAATAGAGGAGGAAAAGGAATTATTGGTATTATAAATTCACAAAGAAACGGAAATGTTTCTTCATCCTTTCCTGTTTTTGAAGGAGATCAAATATTAATTTCAACAAATAAAGGTAGAGTAATAAGAACAGCTGTTAAAGAAATAAGAATAGCTGGTCGTAATACGCAAGGTGTTAGAATAATTAAACTGACTGGGGATGAAAAAGTAGTTTCTGCTATTAAATTAGATGATAATCTTATTTAATGAAAAATATAGCTATCTATCCAGGAACATTTGATCCAATTACTTTTGGCCATTTAGATGTCATTAAAAAATCACTTAAGATAGTAGATAAAGTGATTATTGGTATTTCAGATGGAAATCAGAAAAATTTCCTATTTTCATTAGACGAAAGAATAGAAATTGTAAAAAGAGCTCTTTATAAAGATCTGAAATTTAAAAAAAATAAGGTTGACGTTATAAAATTTAATACTTTGACAACAGACCTTTGCAAAAAATATAAATCAAATATCATTTTAAGAGGCCTAAGGGCTGTTTCGGATTTTGAGTATGAATTCCAATTAGCCGGTATGAATAGAAAACTCAATAATCAAGTTGAGACAATTTTTTTAATGTCAGATGTTGAAAATCAAATAATATCATCTAGGTTTGTTAAAGAAATTGCGCAACATAATGGTGATTTGAAAAAATTTACGACTAAAAGTACAATTAAATCATTGAAAGAGGTTTATGAATAAATTTTTAAATATTTTAATTATTTTTTTTATTTTTTTATCAACAAATTTAATAGCAAAGGAGAATATAATGATTTTAAAATTAAAAGATGGTGATGTAAAAATTGAAATGTATCCTGATGTTGCCCCAAATCATGTCAAAAGAATTCAAGAGTTAGCAGATTCAGGACAATACGATAATGTTGTTTTTCATAGAGTAATTGATGGGTTTATGGCACAAACAGGTGATGTAAAATTTGGAAATTCATCTACTAAAGATTTCGATTTAAGACGAGCGGGTATAGGTGGATCTGATTTACCAGATTTAAATCAAGAATTTAATGACCTTCCTCATGATAGAGGAACTGTTTCTATGGCAAGATCATCAGATCCTAATAGTGCTAATAGTCAATTTTTCATTTGTTTTAAACCAGCACCTTTTCTAGATAGACAATATACTGTTTTTGGAAAAGTAATAGAGGGAATGGAATTTGTTGATATGATTACAAAAGGTGATGGTGATAACGGAGCAGTTTCAAATCCAGATAAAATTATTAGTTTTAAATCTCAATAATTAAATAATGAATGTCATTAAAAGATTTCATTTTTAATGTTCATCACACTCAAAATTATGCAAGAGTAGGAGTTATAGAGACCCATAGAGGAAAAATAAATACTCCAGCATTTATGCCAGTTGGTACACAAGCAACTGTTAAAGGTGTTTTCTTAGATGATATAAAAAAAACAGGTAGTGAGATCATCTTATCAAATACTTATCATCTAATGATAAGACCAGGTGTTGATAGAATCGAAAGTATTGGAGGACTTCATGAATTCATGAATTGTGATCTACCAATTTTAACTGACTCAGGTGGTTTTCAAGTAATGTCTCTGTCGAAATTAAATAAAATTGATAGAGACAAGGGTGCAATTTTTCAATCACATATAGATGGTAAAACTTTTATTTTAAGTCCTGAAGAAAGTATAAGAATTCAAAAAGGTTTGAACTCAGACATAGTGATGGTTATGGATGAATGCCCTAAAAATACTAAAGACTATGATAAAATTAAAAAATCAATGGAATTATCCTCAGAGTGGGCAAAAAGATCAAAAGATGCATTTGGAATAAATAACCACAAAGGTTTATTTGGAATAGTGCAAGGTGGATTATTTAATGATCTAAGAATAAAATCACTAAATAACCTTATTGACATTGGATTTAATGGATATGCCCTTGGAGGATTGGCAGTAGGAGAAACTCAAGATGAAATGTTTGACGTTCTTGATGGAATAAAAGATCATTTGCCTAAAGAAAAACCAAGATATTTAATGGGTGTTGGTACACCATCTGATATACTCGGTGCAGTAAAGAGGGGCGTTGATATGTTTGACTGTGTAATGCCAACGAGATCTGGGAGAACTGGTTTAGCTTTTACATGGGAAGGACAAATTCAAATTAGAAATTCAAAATATAAAAATGATAATACTCCACTGGACAGAAGTGTCACAAAGTTCAATTTAAATAAATATTCTAAAAATTATTTAAATCATTTATTTAATACCAACGAAATGTTGGCCTCAATGATTCTGACCCTTAATAACATCAACTTTTATCAAGATTTAATGAAAAACATCAGAGATAATATAAAACATGGTACTTTTGATGAATTTCACGATAAGTACATCAATAAATTGTAAATTTTTAACATTGATTAATAAAAAAAAATCAATATAAAAACGTTTTTTGGGGGCCCTTAGCTCAGTTGGTAGAGCAATTCCCTTTTAAGGAATGGGTCGATGGTTCGAGTCCATCAGGGCTCACCACTTATGCAATTGGCGGATATTTAATAATAATTTCGTTTATCCAATTTGTAATATTATTAATTCTATTTGTTGAAGATGGGTGAGTAGACATAAATTCTGGTGGTTCTTTTCCTTTTTTAGCTTCTTTCATTCTTTCCCAAACTTTGATTGTTTCCCTAATGTCATAACCAGATAGTGATGCAAATATCAAACCTAGATAATCTGCTTCACTCTCTTGTTTTCTATTGAAAGGATTCATAATTCCTATTTGTGATAATAAACCGACAGCATTCATCCCTGTTGTTCTATTTATCTGAGATACTTTGCCTTTAGTAGCTATATCTAAAATTGCTGTACCAGTATTTAATAAAACACCTCTGCTTGCTCTTTCTACTGAATGTTTTGCAACTGCATGTGCTATTTCATGACCCATTACAGCCGCTAATCCATCTTCGTTTTTAGTTATATCTAATAGACCAGTATAAACTGCAATTTTACCACCAGGCATACACCAGGCATTTTTAACTTTCTTTTTATCAATAAGTATATATTCCCAATCAAAATTTACAGTTGGATCAGGGATATTATTTCGATCAAAGTACTCTGATATTGAATATTCAATTTTAGATCCAATTTCTTTTATTTGATTTAATGTTTTAGCATCATCACTTAAAGTTTCTTTCTCTTTTACTTTTTCGTATAATTGAGCTGCTTTTGCATTAAGGCTAGATTCGGGAATTAATTTTAGTTGTTTTCGATCTGTTATCGGTGCACTACCACATGCAGATAGGCTAAAAGATAAGCAACTAC
>CACKTH010000008.1 GCA_902603045.1 uncultured Pelagibacteraceae bacterium
ACCAAGTACTTGATGTAACTTTTCCAACTATTTCATTTTTAAATTTTATATAAGTTCCTTTTAAAGCAGTACCATTTTCTACTCGTATACCCCAACACCTTTTTTCTTTATCGGCAGTCATCAATGCTGATTTTCCAATAAAATAATTTTTTTTTAAATCAACATACTTACCTAAACCAACATCATATGGATTTGTTTCATAATTAAAGTCTTGTCCAGCTGATAATAATCCAGATTCTATTCTTTTACATCTGAAACCAGGAGTACCTGTGAGTATCATTCCCATTTTTTTTCCTTCTTCAAGAATATGATCTCCAACTTTTTCAGTATTATTATTTTTTCTAAAATAAATCTCCCAACCAAGTTCATTGCTAAAACCCGATCTACTTATTATCACCTTCTCATTTAGTATAATTATTTCTTTCCAATCAAAATATTTCCAATTCTCAGGGAAAGTTTCTTTACTTAAAACTTTTAAAAGATCCATTGATTTTGGTCCTTGAATTTGACTTACCCAAACATCTGGATCAGTAATTTTTACATTAAGATTGTCACTGTGAGCTTTATACCATGAAAAAAGATCACCATCAGCCTGAGCAAACCAAAATTTATTTTCCTCAAGTCTGAGTAAAACTCCATCTGTAATCATTCCTCCATCGTTGTAGCAAGCGAATTGGTATGAGCATCTTCCTACTTTTACTTTTGAGATATCTCTTGTGAATATTTTTTGTAAAAGTTTCTCTGCATCTGGACCTGATATTTCATATGGATGTTCACCGGTATGACGAAATATTATCTCTTGTCTTACTTTCCAATACATTTCATCAGCTGTTGCGTGTGAAAGTATTTCTGGATTTAATCTTCCAGCATAAAAAGAATACTCAGGATCGTAAGGAAGTTCTTGATATGCCAGTGGATGTACCCCTACAGTTCGTGCAAGCTCAACAACTTTATTGTTATTGGATCTTAAAGGCTTTACTGAAAATCTGACTTTGTTTAATTCGTTTTGCATTTATAAATATTGAAAAAGTGTATATTAATCAAAATATCTATTCAATTACTAGATGAATCACTACATTTTGCATGTTGTTATCTAGTTCTGGAATTGTTATCTTTTTAATTATTTAAACAACTAAAGAAAAAGAGGGAACTTATGAAATACATACTTAAAGTTTTTTCAGCGACTTTTATGTCTCTGATACTATCTTTTTCTATTGCCAATGCATCAAGTGGAGTATTTAAAGTATCACATGATCTTGGATTTGGAAAAGATACTAACTTAGATGCCATAACAAAAGGGCGTTTATTTCAAGTTGTCATCAAAACACAAAATAGATTAGTAAGACCTGATATGAACGGTGTTCCATCGCCTTCATTATCAACAGATTGGAGCGCTAATTCTGATGCAACTGAATGGACATTTAATTTAAGAAAAGGAATATATTTCCATGATGGATCAGCTTTTGATGCTCCAGATGTTAAATACTCTTTAATGAGAGCTAAAGATCCTGATATTGGATCTCCAGTAAGAAAAAGTTTGAGTGTAGTTGAAGATATTGATGTAATAGATCAGCATACTGTTAAAATGAAGTTATCAACTTCATTTGCTGACTTTCCATTACTATTAACTGACTACAGATTAAGAATGATACCTGAGGGGTCAGGAGATACTATTGGACAAACTGGAGTTGGTACCGGACCATTCATGGTTGATAAATTTGATCCAGAAGGAACAACAATTCTTAAAGCTAACCCAGAATATTGGGAAGGTGCACCAGGAGTTGCGGAAGTTCATGTCATTGCGATCCCAGATGCTCAAGCAAGAATTCAAGCTCTTTTAACAGGTCAAATTGATATGAATAGATATGTTCCTTTCAATCAAAAAAAGATATTTGATAGTAATTCTAAATTTACAACAACTGTAATTCCGACTGGAAACTGGAGAGGTGTAGTTATGAGAACTGATACTGCTCCATTTGATAATCCTAAAGTGAGAAAAGCTTTTAGGTTGGCAGTTGATAGACAAGAACTTGTAGATCTAGTTATGGGTGGTGCAGCAACTGTATCTTGTGATACACCTGTAATGCCTTCTGATCAATATCGTTTGCAAATGGATTGTCCTCAAAATATTAGTAAAGCAAAAAATTTACTCAGAGAAGCAGGATTTCCAAACGGACTTGAACTGACTGTTTATCCAGCATCTCTAGAGCCAACTTGGCCTACAATTGCAGAAGTCGTTCAGCAGCAAGTTGCAAAAGCTGGAATTAAAGTTAACATTGAAATGGTACCATCTAAAGGTTATTGGAATGAAGTTTGGATGAAAAAACCAGTTTCAATGACACGTTGGAACCAAAGACCAGCAGATACAATCTTGCATGAAGCGTATCATAGCGGAGCTAAATGGAATGAGTCATACTTCAAAAATGCTGACTTTGATAAAAATTTAGCTGATGCTAGAAGTGAGTTGGATTTCAACAAAAGAAAGAAAGCATATCAAAATGCTCAAATGACTTTATGGGAACAAAGTGGAACAATGATCCCATACCATGTATCTAGACTTGTAGTTACTTCATCAAAAGTTAAAAACCTTGATGCTGTAGATCACTTTTCTATACAGTGGCACAAAGTTAAAGTTGACTAAAAGTATTTAGGTAAAGGCCGCATATAAGCGGCCTTTATTTTATTTCTATTTAATTTAGTTTTGTTAAAAAGTTCTAGTTAATCTTATGCTTTTATTAATTTTAAAAAGAATTGGACTGGGGCTTATCACTTTATTCATAGTCTCATTGATTACTTTTGTAGGTGTTGAAGTTTTACCTGGGGATGCATGCACAACATATTTAGAAAGAGAAGCTTATGGAGCAGCTCTTGATGCTTGCATAAAAAGACTTGGTCTAGATATTCCTGCTTATGAAAGATACTTGGGCTGGGCATCAAATGTTGTACGAGGTGATTTTGGTTACTCTTTAAGTGGAGAAATGCCAATTAATGAAGTACTAGGTCCAAGAGTTAAAAACTCTTTAGTTTTAGCCTCTGTTTCAATACTTATAGGAATCCCTTTAGCAATTATATTAGGAATAATAACTGCTCTTTGGAGAGATAAGCTTCCAGATATTGTGATCTCAACTATCACAATTTTTTCAATGACTATTCCTGAGTTTATTAGTGCTACTTTGCTGATTTTAATAGTTGCAATTTGGCTTGGTTGGCTACCAGGTATTGTGATTATACCATCGGATGCAACTTTTTATGAATTGCTCTCAAATATAATTTTACCTGTTGTTGCAATTTCAATGATCATGACCGCACACATGGCAAGAATGGTACGTTCAAGTGTAATTCAAGTAATGGCTAGTGATTATGTGCAAATGGCAATTTTAAAAGGTGTACCATATTGGAAAATGGTATTTAGACATGTATTGCCAAATGCATTATTACCAGCAATAAATGTAGTAGCGTTAACAATTGCTTGGTTATTAGGTGGTGTTGTTGTCACAGAAGTTGTTTTTAATTATCCAGGTTTAGGCAGACTGGTAATTGAGTCTATATCAAATAGAGATTTACCTGTTGTTCAAGCATTAGCAATAATATTGGCATCTATATATGTGGGAATAAATTTAATAGCAGATTTAATGACACTCATGCTTAATCCAAGATTAAAAAGTTTACAGATAAGAAAATAAAATGAAGAGTAATTTAATTACAGAAGATAAACAAAAAAGTAAGCTAGAAAAGGCTTTTGAGATTTTAAAAACTATGGCCTCCAAGCCTTCTGGATTAATTGGACTTACAATTGTTTTATTTCATGTAGTCTTAGCATTAATAAGCCCTTATATCGCACCATACGATTACAAAGCAATTAGCCCAAATACGATGTTGCTTGCACCTTCAGTCGAACATTGGTTTGGAACAGATAGTTTGGGCAGAGATGTTTTCACAAGAACAATACTTGGAGGGCGAACAGCTCTTACGGTAACTTTCTTTGGATCACTTATAGCTCTTCTTTGGGGAGGTTTACTTGGAATTTTTTGCGGTTTAGTTGGAGGTAAAATTGACGATGTTGTAATGAGAGTTGTTGATGCGTTTCTTTCTATCCCTTGGATACTTGCAATGCTGTTAATTGTTTCTCTTTTAGGAACATCAACAGAGGTTTTAATTCCTGCACTAGGTTTTTTTTATGGTAAAGGAATAGTAAGAGTTGCTAGAGCTGCTACTCACGATGTTATTGCTAAAGACTTTATAGTCTCAGCCAAAGCAAGAGGTCATAGCAACATGTCTATTATTTGGAATGAAATTATTCCAAATGTTAGAGACGCTATATTAGTAGAAGGAGCAATGAGATGGTCTTGGATGTTATTAGGATTTAGCTCGTTGTCATTCTTAGGTTTTGGTGTAAGTCCTCCAACACCTGATTGGGGTTTAATGATCTCCAATGCAAGAGGATTGATGTCGTTTGCATACTGGTCTGTAATTGCTCCAATAGTAGGATTAAGTTCGTTAATTATTGGAATAAATTTAACTGCTGATGCATTTGCAAAAGCTTTAGGAATTGATCGTTCAACCAAGGCGCCTGTTTAAATGAATGAAATAATTGAAAGTGTTAAAAATTTATCAATTGGATTTAACAGTCAGAAGGGCAAACAAATTTCAATACTTAGAAATGTTTCAACAAATATAAAAAAAGGAGAGACTGTAGGGATCGTAGGGGAGTCGGGTTCTGGAAAAAGCACATTGGCACTTGCTATGATGGGCTACATAAAACAAGGCTTATTTCCCCTTAAAGGTGAATGCCTCTTTAAATCTGAGGATTTATTGAAGATGAGCAGTAGAAAGCTAGAAAAAATTAGAGGTAGAAAAATAGCCATGATACCCCAAAATGCAGGACAAGCTTTAACACCGAATTTAAAAATTGGATACCAAATTGATGAGGCATTAAGATTACATACAGATCTAAACAAAACAGACAGAAATAAAAAAATTTCAGAGTTACTAAACAAAGTAAGACTTCCTTCACCAGAAACTATGGCTTTTCGTTATCCACACGAGCTTTCAGGAGGACAGCAACAAAGGGTGGCTGTTGCAATGGCATTGGCTGGCAAACCAGATTTACTTTTATTAGATGAGCCAACTACCGGATTAGATGTTACAACACAAGCGCATGTATTAGAACTATTAAGATTTATAGCAAAAGATACTGGAACATCTATGATCTATGTTAGTCATGACCTTGGAGCCATAGCACAAGTCAGTGATAGAATAGTTGTAATGTATGCGGGAGAAATTGTTTTAGAAGGACCAGCAAGAAAAATATTAAAGGAACCTATTCACCCTTATACTTATGGATTGTTAAAATCGATACCTAAACTCTCACTAGCTGGACTTCCAGCTTCTATGCCAGGAAGCCAACCTCAGCCTGGAAGCGTAAATAAAGGTTGTAGTTTTTATGATAGATGTAACTTAGCAACTGATCATTGTAAAAAAAATTCACCAGAACTGGAACAGATTAAAGAATTAGATACCAATGTCAGATGTTTTAATCATAAAGAATTAATAAACCAAAATAATAATTTACAAACTTCTATAACAAAAAAATCAAATAATAGTGAAGCAATTGAAGTTTTAAAATTAAAAGATGTTTCAATTAGTTATGCAAAGCAGAAATTTTTTGATCAATTATTAAATAAAATTTCTGATCAAAACCCAACAGTTAAAGATATAAATATAGATATAAAAAAAGGAGAGACTATTGCCTTAGTTGGAGAGTCTGGAAGTGGCAAGTCTACTATCCTAAAATCAATTGCTGGGTTACTCAAAACAAAAGATGGTCAAATTAAATTTGAAAATGATCGTATATTATCTTCTGATTTAAAAATGAGAAATCCAAATGATCTGCGAGCAATACAACTTATATTTCAAAATCCAGACGAGTCATTAAATCCCAACCACACGGTTGAGCAAATACTTTCTCAACCTTTAAAGTTATATTTTAATTTATCAGGAGCAGAATTAAAAAAAAATATAATAGATTTACTAAAAAAAGTAAGGTTAGGAGAGTTTTATATGTCAAGATACCCTAGACAATTATCAGGTGGGGAGAAACAAAGAGTTGCAGTTGCAAGAGCATTTGCTGCTAAGCCAGATATAATTTTGTGCGATGAGGTTACATCAGCTTTAGATGTTTCGGTTCAAGCAGCTGTTTTAAACTTATTACAACAATTAAAAGAAGATCTAGGAACAACCTATGTATTTGTTTCTCATGATTTGGCTGTTGTTAGAGCAATTAGTGATAGAGTTGCAGTTTTATATCAAGGAAGATTATGTGAAATTGGTCCCTCTCAAAATGTCTACAAATTTCCATCACATCCTTATACTGAAGTATTATTAGGTGCTGTTTTGGAACCAGATCCAGATATAAAACCAAAATTAGTAGCAGAGGATATTGTAGAGGAAAAACCTCCTGAGAAAGGCTGTCCTTTTCAAGGAAGATGCCCAAGGAAAATAGGTGATATTTGTAATTCAGAGGTTCCACCATGGCAAATAGGTGAAAATGGTAACGCTATTAGATGTCATATTAATATTGAAGAATTAGAAAGTTTACAGCAGTAGTTATGACATTTATTTTATTTCCTACTCAGTCTCAATTTAATATAAGAAACCTTCTTTATGAAAATAAATAATGTAGTTGTAATTGGTTCTGGAACAATGGGGAGCGGTATAGCTGCACATTTGTGTAACGCAAATGTTCCTGTCACTTTGTTGGATTTAACTACAGAAATTAGTCAAAAGGCTAAGGAGAGAATAGGAAAATCTAGACCTCCTTTATTAATAGATAAATCAAAATTAGATAATATCCATGTAGGAAACATTGAAGAAAACTTTGATGTGGTTTCGAATGCAGATTGGATTGTAGAAGCTGTTGTAGAAAGAATAGATATAAAACATAATATTTATGAAAAAATTTTTAAACATAGAAAAAAAGAATCTGTTGTTTCATCTAATACTTCATCTATTCCAATAAGTGTTCTATCAGAAAAATTATCTGATCAAGACAAAAAGGATTTCTGCATAACTCACTTCTTTAATCCTGTTAGATACATGGATTTACTGGAAATAGTAAAAAGTAATGAGAGTGATTTAGATAAAGTTAAACTTTTAAAAGACTTTTGTGAAATAGACCTAGGTAAAGGTGCAATTATCTGTAATGACACTCCAGGATTTTTAGGTAATAGAATTGGAGTTTATGCAATGCAAATTGCAATGACAGAAGCATTTAATATGAAACTCAGTGTAGAAGAGGCTGACGCTGTCTTTGGCAGACCAATGGGTATACCTAAAACTGGAGTATTTGGATTGTATGACCTAATTGGTATTGATTTAATGGCAGATGTATTAAAAAGTTTTATTAAAGAATTACCTGTAAGCGATCCATTTCAACCTGTAGCAAGAGAAATACCACTTGTAAAAAAATTAATAGAAACTGGATATACTGGTAGAAAAGGAAAAGGTGGATTTTATAGAATGAATAAGGAAGGTGGTAAGAAAATTTTAGAGGCCATCAATCTTGAAACTGGGGAATATTCTCCCTCAAAAAAAATAGATATTAAATCTGAAAAAGTTGATTTAAAAAAATTAATTAATCGTGGAGATAAATATGGAGATTATGCTTGGTCAGTAATTTCTAAAATAATAAAATATTCTTCTTCATTAGTTCCAGGTATTACAGATAAGTTTAATGACATCGATGAAGCAATGAGACTTGGCTTCAATTGGTCTAGAGGGCCCTTTGAAATGTTAAAAGAAATTGGAGTAAATAATTTTTTTAAAAAAATTGATAATTTTGAGGGAAATAAATTTTTAGAAAATTTATCAAAATCCAAAGATGAAAATTTTTATGGTGAGAGACAACAATATACTGAAATTGAAACTTTAGGAAAAATTAAACCAAGAGCCCTTAAACTTGACAAAAATAATTCTGCTGAAATTTACAGATTTCCTGAATTTAACATTGTCGAATTTACAACTAAAGCAAACGCTTTGGATTACGACTCAATGGACTCTTTAAAAAACGCTACAGACAAACCATTGATAATTATTAATGAAAGTATGCAGTTTTCTGCTGGTGTTAATTTAACATATACTATGAATTTTGCAGATAAAGGTGACTTTAAATCAATAGAAAAATTTGTCGGATATTTTCAAGAAACATGCAAACACTTAAAATACTCAAAATTTCCAGTCGTTTCAGCACCATCAGGTCTTACACTTGGAGGGGGTTTTGAAGTTTTAGTTCAAAGTAACTTTGTTGCTGCGCATACAAATATTGTTGTTGGATTAGTTGAAACATTGGTTGGTTTAGTTCCAGCTGGAGGAGGATGTAAAGAAATGTTATGGAGATGGTCTCAAACAGAAGAGGCAAAAAATGATCCAGATTTTGCGCCTTTAAAAGTTTTTGATATCATTGGTTATGCAAAAACTGCAACATCTCCAGTCGAAGCTGAACCTCTAAAGTACTTAATCCCTGAAAATAAAAAAATTATGAGCAGAAATAGTCTATTAAATGAAGCAAGGAAAATTTTAGATCAAAATAAAGAATTTACTCCTCCTAAAGAATGCACATTTAATTTATCTGGTAAATCTTTAAAAGACAAAATGGTTGGTAAATTAGAAAAACTGTATAATGATAAAATTATATTAGATCATGGAATGATGGTTGGAACAGAGTTAGCAAATGTTTTAAGTGGCGGAGATACAACTATAGATAAAACTCTTACAGAAGATCAGTTGTTTAAATTAGAGTTAGATGCTTTCATGAAATTAATTGAGACAAGTAAAACCCAAGATAGAATTAAACACACATTATCTACTGGAAAACCTCTAGTTAACTAATAACTTTATATTTTTAATATAATCAGGTTTTAATACATAAGTTGATTTATTTCCTGCTTTAATTTTTTTTAAAGAATCCATCCCTGCAATTACTTTTCCAATTGGAGTATATTCACCTTGATATATTGGTATATCTATTAAAGTAATAAAAAATTCGCTATCTTCTGTGTCGAATTGATCTTTCCTAGAAAAAGCCACGGAGCCAGCATTAAATAAAAAATTATCATTAAGCTCAGATTTAATTGTTCCTAAACCAGACTTGCCAGTTCCAACTTTGGAATAATTCAGATTAGATAAATTTCCATATTCAATATCTCCAGCTTGTATTAAAGTATTTTCTATTACTCGATAAAAAGTTGAACCATTATAGGAACCTCTATTTATTAACTTCTTAAATCGATTTACAGCTTTAGGTGCAATTTTAGGATCTAATTCTATTAGAACGTTACCGCATTCAACTTCCATAATTGCAATATTCTGCTTATCTTTAAAATCAATGTTATTTAAATCGATTTTTTTCACAAAAAGACATTTATTATTTAATATATAAAATGAACCTAAAGTTAAAATAATAAGCAGAATCAGAAAAATAAATAATATTTTTTCAGATAGCGATGGTTTAATTTTTTTTATCATTCAAAAAATAAACTTTTCATCTATTTCTTTAAGACCATTAATTAAGAAATTTTTCTTCTTAGTTAAAATATTGTCTTTTTTAATTAATAAATCTATTTCTTTAAAGTTTGTTTTTAATAATGAATAAATTTCAGCCATATCTTCTTCAGCTGTGCTCATTGAATATTCTGTTAAAAAGCCTTTAGTAATTTCTAAATCTAAACCTAATAAATCAGTGCATGTAGAACATGATGCATAAGAAAAATCTTTATTATTAAGTTCACTCCATTTTTTTTTTTTAAAAAGCTCAGGAAAACTGTTATCAATCATATGAAATATTTCATGATGGATCATTCTTTCAAAATAATTACGGTTAAATGTTAAGTCTAAAATTAAAGTCCTGAATTTATTATCTGGTATACCTCCTGTATTAATGCCTGAAATTTCTAAGTTTTTGCAGAGAACTACAAATTTCAAATTTATTTTCCTTAAGAAATTTGAGTTATAATCCCTCAGATTATTTTGAATTGTATTAAATTCACTATCTAAATCACTACTATTTATGCCGTTACATTTAATATTATTTGTATCACCTATTACAAAACCTCTTTTCGATACCAAATATTTGATACCATTTAAATTATCAACCTTATGAACTTCTAAATTAGGAATTTTAATCAAATTATATATTACATCTGCATTTACATAAGAAAAATTAAAAAATAATAGAAATATTAATATAATGTATCTCATTTTAATAATTTTGATGATATTAGATATAATATGAATGTGATAGGATTTATTTAATGAAAAAAAGAAAAAGAAAAAAAAATATTAATAGAGATCATGAGTCAGTGCCTAAGATGTTTGCAAAAAAATACATATATTTCTATTATCCCTTTTTCTGGATCATTTTAATAATATTCTTATTACTAAAATGACAAAGTCTAAAAAACCTATTCAGCCTGTTAGTGGTACAGAAGTGCCAAGATATGCGGGCCCTTCTACATTTGCAAGATTACCTGAGTTAAGAGATGTAGAAAGTTGTGATGTTGCTATTGTCGGAGTTCCATTTGATTCAGGAACAAGTTATAGACCAGGTGCAAGATTTGGACCACAAAGTATTAGACAAGCATCTAGACATTTAAGGACAAATTATCATCCTAATTATGATGTAGAACCATTCAAAGTACAACAAGTTGCAGATGCAGGTGACATTGCTTGCAATCCATTTAATATTGATGAAGCCATCAAACAAATCGAAGTAGGAGCAACCGATTTATTAAATAAAGTTGGAGGAATAATAAGCCTTGGAGGAGATCACACAATTGCTGTGCCTTTACTTAGAGCAGCCAATAAAAAGAATAATGGACCCGTATCACTTGTTCATTTTGATGCCCATTTAGATACCTGGGATACCTACTTTGGAGCACCATTTACGCATGGCACTCCATTTAGAAGAGCTCGTGAGGAAAATTTATTTTTAGATGACGCCTCTATGCATGTTGGTATAAGAGGTCCACTTTATAGCAGAGATGATATAAAAAATGATGAAAGTTTTGGATTTAAAATTATTCATTGTGATGAATTTCAAACAGAAGGAATTGATAAAATTGTTGAAAGAATAAAAAAAAGAGTAGGTGATAATGCATTATATTTGTCCATTGATATTGATGTATTAGATCCAGCATTTGCACCAGGCACAGGAACACCTGAAATTGCAGGAATGACCACAAGAGAAATGGTTAACGTCCTCAGGGGTTTATCAGGTTTAAATTTGATTTCTGCGGATATAGTTGAAGTTGCGCCTGCTTATGACCATGCAGAAGTAACCTCTCTAGCTGCAGCAACAATTGTATATGAATTAACAAATTTATTTGCAAAATCATGAAGAAAGGATAATTTGCGCGCATGATTGAAAAGAGAAATTTTTATATTAATGGTTCATGGGTTCCCCCAAAAAACCCAAAAGATATTGAGGTCATAAATCCAGCAACAGAAAAAAATTGTGCAATAATTTCTTTTGGTAGCAAGGAGGACATCAATGATGCAGTTTTAGCAGCTAAAGAAGCTTTTAAAACTTGGGGATTTACCTCTAAAGAAGAAAGATTGTCATTATTAGAAGTATTTTATTCATTATATAAAAAAAGATGGAATGATATTACAGATGCAATTATTCAAGAGATGGGAGCGCCAAAAGACTTTGCGTCAAAACTACAAACAGGAACTGGCGCCAGTCATACAAAATCATTTATTCGTTATCTAAAAGAATTTGAATTCGAAAAACCTTTGGGAGATCATGCAAAAAATCAAAGAATAATATACGAACCTAAAGGTGTGTGTGCATTAATAACACCGTGGAACTGGCCAATAAATCAAGTTACTTTAAAAGTCATTCCTGCATTGGCCTCTGGTTGTACTATGATTTTAAAACCTTCAGAACTAGCACCTTTATCGGCAATGATCATAGCTGAGTTAATAGATGAAGCAAAATTTCCGAAAGGTGTTTTTAATTTAATAAATGGAGATGGGCAAATAACTGGAGATGCATTAACAAGTCATCCAGATGTAAATATGATTTCATTCACCGGCTCTACAAGAGCAGGGGCTTTAATTTCTCAAAATGCTGCAAAGGACTTTAAAAGAGTAAGTTTGGAACTAGGAGGAAAAGGTGCAAATATTATATTTGAAGATGCTGATGCTGAAGCAATTGAAAGAGGTGCATTTAGATGTTTTAGAAATTCAGGACAATCATGTAATGCCCCTACAAGAATGCTTGTTGAAAAATCAATATATAATGAAGCAATAGAAAGACTGAGAAAATATGCAAATGAATTTAAAGTAGATGATCCAAATAAAAATGGAGAGCATATTGGTCCTGTAATTTCTGAAACTCAATTCAATAAAATTCAAGCTTTAATTCAAAAAGGAATAGATGAAGGAGCAAAATTAGTTGCAGGTGGAGTTGGAAAACCAAACGGATTAAATGATGGTTATTATGTAAAACCAACAGTTTTTGCAGATGTAAAAAATGAAATGGAAATTGCAAGAACAGAAATATTTGGTCCTGTTTTATCTGTTATTCCATTTGAAACTGAAGAAGAGGCAATTAAAATTGCAAATGATACTGATTATGGATTAACAAACTATATTCAAACTCAAGATAAGGAAAAGGTACAAAGAGTTGCCAGAAAACTTAGATCTGGAATGGTTGATGTAAATGGTGCTGGTATTGCAGTTGATGCACCTTTTGGAGGTTTCAAACATTCAGGAATTGGAAGGGAAGCAGGTAAAGAAGGATTGCTTGAATTTCTAGAAGTTAAATCTGTAGGTGGTTGGAATTAATTTATAGATTTATCTTTTACACCTTTTAAAAAGTCTAGACATTTCTTTAATTCACTAAGTTCTATATATTCATCAATTTTATGAGCCTGTTCAATCGAACCGGGCCCACAAACTACAGTGCTAATACCAACTTCTTGAAAGAGTCCAGCCTCTGTTCCAAATGAAACAGCTTCTCTTGAATTGTCACCAGTTATACTAGAAACAAATTCACAAGCTTCGGAATCGTTCAATCTATTAAATCCAACTACTTCGCCTATAATTTCTTTTTTAATATAAGCATCTGAAAAAACTTTTTTCATTTCTGGCAATAATTCTTTATCAACATAATCGTCTATTATTTGATTTACAAAATCCCCATCTTCTCTGATCACTGGTCTAGTTTCCCATTCAACTTTACATTTATCAGCGATAACATTATGAGCTATACCACCTGAAACTCCACCAACTGATAATGTAGAATATGGTGGATTAAATATACAATCTTTAGGAGCTTTATCTTTTAGTTTTGATCTAATTTCTAATAATTTATTTACATACCTCGATGCATATTCAACTGCATTAACACCTTGGCCTGGTTTAGAACTATGACCAGCTAAACCTCCAAAGTGAACTGTATATTCATTCATACCTTTATGGGCATCTATGATTTTCATATTGGTTGGTTCACCAATAATACAAATTCCATCTTTAATATCTCTTTTTTTTAATTCTTTTATTAATAATGGTGCGCCGATGCATGCGGTTTCTTCATCGAATGTAAATGAAAAGTGAATGTCTCTATCTAAATTATTTTCTTTAAATACAGGAGCATATGCTAGAACACATGCAATAAAACCCTTCATATCACAAGAACCTCTCCCAAATAATTTCTCATTTTTTATAGTTGCAACAAATGGATCAGTAGACCAGCCTTTTGAAACCGGGACTACATCTGTATGACCTGAAAGAATTATAGGTTTTTTACCATTTCCATTTTTAGATTTTAAAGAAGCAAAAAGATTAACTCTTTTTTTATCACCATCAAAAATTCTAAATGAAGTTGCTCCTAAATTTTTTAAAATATCATCACAATAATTAATGAGACTATTATTATCGTTTCCAGAAATAGTTTTGAAAGCAATTAAATCTGTCAATATTCGTATCGAATCTTTATAAATTTTATCAGGATTATTTTCTGTACTCATTTACAAATCATTATATATTAAATTTATGAAAGAACAAATTACGTATGAAGACTTTGATAAAGTCGATATTAGATTGGGAACAATTATTTCTGTAAGAAAAAATGAAAAAGCAAGAAAACCTTCATTAGTTGTAGAAGTTGATTTTGGAGAAAAGATAGGGATAAAACAATCTTCAGCTCAGATTACTCATTATTATAATGAAGAGAAACTTAAAGGAAAACAAGTAATTGGTGTTTGTAATTTTGCAGAAAAAAATATTGCAGGAGTTGTTTCGCAAGTATTAATTCTCGGAGCTATAGATGCAGAAGGTAGAGTAACTTTAGTTCATCCATCTCAACAAGCAGAGAATGGATTACCAATTGCTTAAATGCATCCAGAACTATTATCATTAAGTTTATTTTTTTTTGTTACCAGTTGCTCACCTGGCCCAAACAATATTGTTGCATCTCATTCAGGTTTTAATCATGGAGTAAAAAAAACTATACCTCTAATGTTAGGTGTTATATTTGGTTTTACCTCAATGCTATCTTTAGTCAATTTTGGGCTAATTAATGTTTTTAAATTATATCCAATAATTCAAAAGATTTTAGTTTTTACAGGGTCTGCATTTTTAGTTTATTTGGCTTACCGAATTTCATTTTCTAAATCATCAAATCAAAAAGAAAAACTAGAACCTGTTAAATTTATAGAAACATTTCTTTTTCAATTCTTAAATCCCAAAGGAGTAATCGTTGCTATTATTGCAGTATCAACATATATCGAATCTGGAGATAACTTTTTTACTTATTCTTTCTGGCTCCTAACTTCTGCCTTTTTCTTTGCTATATTTAGTATCTTATTCTGGACTTTAATTGGTAAATTTATGAGAAAATTCGCGACAAATGAGAAATTTATTAAATGGTTCAATTATGTTATGTCAGCGCTTTTATTAGGCTGCATAGCTACATTTTATTATTAAATATGAAACCAGGAGACAAAAACTCGTTCAATTCGTTAACTAAAATTTCAGTTAACGGCAAAAGTTATAATTTTTACTCACTGAAAGAGGCTGAGAAAAATGGTTTAGCAGGTATATCAAAGCTTCCAAAATCATTGAAGGTCTTACTTGAGAATTTGTTAAGATTTGAAGACGATATAACGGTTAATAAAAATCAAATTGAAGCTATTAAAGATTGGTTAAAATCTAAAAGTTCTAATACAGAAATTGCATATAGGCCTGCGAGAGTTTTACTTCAAGACTACACTGGAATTCCTGCGGTTGCAGATTTAGCTGCAATGAGAGAGGCTGTAAAAGAAAAAAATAAAGATCCAAGCACTATCAATCCATTATCATCAGTTGATTTGGTAATCGATCACTCTGTACAAGTAGATAAATTTGCAAATAAAAATTCATTAAAAGAAAATGTTGATATTGAATTTAATAGGAATGCTGAAAGATATTCTTTTCTTAAATGGGGGCAACAAGCATTCAATAATTTTAGAATAGTACCACCGGGAACTGGAATATGTCATCAAGTCAATCTGGAATACCTTTCAAAAGTTGTTTGGAATGAAAAATATAAAGGTGACGAATACATATTTCCAGATACTTTAGTTGGAACAGATAGTCATACAACTATGGTAAACGGCCTATCGGTTTTAGGCTGGGGGGTTGGAGGAATTGAAGCTGAAGCTGGAATGTTAGGTCAACCTATTTCGATGTTAATACCTGAAGTTATTGGGTTTGAAATGAAATCAAAAATGCCAGAAGGTACAACAGCAACTGATCTTGTTTTAACTGTAGTTAAAATGTTGAGAGATAAAGGAGTTGTGGGAAAGTTTGTCGAATTCTATGGTGAAGGACTAAAAAATCTGACATTAGCAGATAGGGCTACTATAGCAAATATGGCACCTGAGTATGGTGCAACTTGTGGTTTTTTCCCAATTGATGATGAAACTTTAAAATATTTAAAATTCTCAGGAAGAGATGATCAAAATGTAGAAATTGTAAAACAGTATGCGCAAGAACAAGGACTTTGGGCAAGTTTGGATGTAGAATTTACAGACACTCTATCTTTAGATATGTCAACTATAGTGCCGACTATTTCAGGACCAAAACGTCCCCAAGATAAAGTTTTGCTAACTAATGCATCATCAAATTTTAAAAAAGTGTTTTCAGAAGTTACTAAAAAAGAAGAACCAAATATTTATAATGTTGAAAAAGAAGAATTTAAAATAACTGATGGTGATGTTTTAATTGCTGCAATCACTTCTTGCACTAATACTTCTAATCCAAGTGTACTAATTGGAGCAGGTTTACTTGCAAAAAATGCAATTGAAAAAGGTTTAATGACTAAGCCCTGGGTGAAAACATCTTTAGCACCTGGATCTCAAGTAGTTACAGATTATCTAGAAAAAGCTGGGCTAAATATTTATTTAGATAAGTTAGGATTTAATTTAGTTGGTTATGGATGCACTACTTGTATTGGTAATTCAGGTCCATTAGCTGATAACATATCAGACTCCATAAAAAATAATAATATTTATGCTGTTTCAGTTTTGTCTGGAAACAGAAACTTTGAAGGAAGGATTTCACCTCTTATAAAAGCAAACTATTTAGCGTCTCCGCCATTAGTTGTTGCTTATGCAATAGCAGGAACTATGAGATTTGATTTGTATAAGGATCCGTTAGGTAAAGATAAAGATGGTAAAGATGTTTTTTTAAAAGATATATGGCCATCTAATAAAGAAATAGAAGAAACGTTGAGAAATTCATTAAATGCAGAAATGTTTATAAAAAGATACTCAAATGTTTCCCAAGGACCAGAACAATGGCAAAAAATTAAGACAGAAGAAACCAATATTTATAATTGGGAAAATAATTCAACATATGTAAAAAAACCCCCATTTTTTGATAATCTTCCTGATAAACCGGAAGGATTTAAAGAAATTAAGGATGCAAGACCACTATTAATATTAGGTGATAGCATTACCACTGATCATATTTCACCTGCTGGATCAATTCAAAAAGATAGTCCTACTGGAGAATATTTTATGAAACATCAAATTCTTCCTAAAGACTATAATTCCTATGGAGCAAGAAGAGGCAATCATGAGGTTATGATGAGAGGGACTTTTGCTAATATAAGAATTAGAAATGAAATGGCTCCTGGTACTGAAGGTGGTTTTACAAAGTTGTACCCTGAGGAAAAAGTAATGCCAGTTTATGATGCGGTTGTTGAATATAAAAAAAGAGGTACAGATTTAGTTGTAATTGGTGGTAAAGAGTATGGAACTGGTTCTTCAAGAGATTGGGCGGCCAAAGGAACTAAACTTTTAGGTGTAAAAGCTGTTTTTGCTGAAAGTTTTGAGAGAATTCATAGATCAAATCTTATAGGAATGGGTATACTACCATTACAGTTTAAAGATGGAATAAATAGAACTAATCTAAAATTAGATGGCTCAGAACTATTTTCCATTATTGACTTAGAAAAAGGTATAGATCCTAGAGATGAAGTTGATGTTGAAATCAAATATGTCTCTGGAGATATCAAGAGAATTAAAATGTTAAGTAGAATAGATACCAAGAACGAATTAGAGTATTACAAAAATGGTGGAATTTTACAATATGTACTTAGGAACATGATTTAATGGATGAAGATATTGAAATAATAAATACCCAAACACGTAATGAAAAAATTAAAAACTTTTTCATAAATAATAAAAATTCATTAATTTCGATATTAGTAATAATTATTTTGGCTTTAATCGGCTACTTTTCTTTTGAAGAATATCAATCTAGCAAAAGAGAAAAATTAGCTGATAAATATGACTTAGCTGTAATAAGGTATGAAGCAGATAATAAATATAATGTGATCCCAGATCTTAAAGAGGTGATTAATGCTAAAGACAAAACATATTCTCCTCTAGCCTTTTATTTTTTGCTAGATAACGATTTGATAAATTCAAAAGATGAAATTAACAATTATTTTGATATTTTAATTAGTGATATTGGTTTGGATAAAAAGTTTAAAGAACTAACAATCTTTAAAAAAGGCCTATATAATTCAGATTTTTCAGATGAAAATCAATTGTTAGCTATTTTTAATCCTTTAATTAAAGCAGATAGTATATGGAAACCACACAGTCTTTATATTATGGCAGAATATTATTTATCAAAAAATCAAATGCAAAAATCAAAAGAATTTTTTGAGCAAATAGTTAGTCTTGAAAATAATAACTCAAAAATAAAAACCAAAGCTCAAAAAAGGCTAAGATCTAGTTTCAGTGAGTAGGATAGTATTATATTTCGTCTTTTTACTTTTATTATCAAGTTGTGGTCAAAGTGATAAATCTGTAGAAAATAATAATTCTAAAATTTTATTTGAAGAAATTAAACCAATTCAACAACAATTGAATCCAAATATACAAATAAATCTTTCTAAATTAGTTAAAGATAATAGTTTTATAAATAATAATACAAATAATAATGGACATATAAACTTTGAGCCAACATTTGAAAAAAAGAAGACATTTAAATTTTCAAAGATTAAACAGTTTAATTCAATCGATACAGATATTTTATTTATCGAAAATAATGATCTAATTTATTTTGATAATAAAGGTACGATATTAAGAATTAATGAAAAATTTGAAACTTTGTGGAAAGCAAATCATTACTCAAAGAAAGAGAGAAAACTTAATCCGATATTATATTTTAATTATATAGATAATAAAATTATTGCTGCTGATACTCTTTCAAATATTTTTTCATTAAATTTAGATAATGGGGAACTAAACTGGAAGAAGGACAGTCTATCTCCATTTAATTCAAACATTGCTATAAAAAATGATAAATTTATCACTGTTGATTTTGATAATGTTATTAGATGTTTCTCAATAGAAGATGGAAATGAATTATGGAATTTTAAAACAGAAAACACATTCATTAAATCTCAAAAAAAATTATCTGTTATTATTAAAGATGATATTGTTTATTCACTTAATAATTTAGGTGATCTTACGGCATTAAATATTAATGATGGGAGTTTAGTTTGGCAAACACCTACTCAAAGCAACGAAATATTCTTAAATGCATTTAGTCTAAAAAATTCAGAAATGATTTTAAATAATGAAACAATATATTTTTCAAATAATAAAAATGAGTTATTCTCAATTGACACAAGAACTGGCATAGTGAAATGGAAACAAACTGTAAATTCTAGTTTAAAGCCAACGGTTTCTGAAAATTATATTTTTAATATTTCTGAAGAAGGATATTTATTTGTAATTGATACTGAGACTGGAAATATAATCAGGATCACTGATGTTTTCTCAACATTTAAAAAAAGAGAGAAAATTACACCAGTAGGTTTTGTTATTGCTAAAAATAAAATTTATTTGTCTACCGATAATGGACGAATTTTGATTATTAATTTAACTAATTCTGAAACAGAGAAAGTAATTAAATTTAATAATGAAAAAATATCGAGGCCATTTATTAATAATGGCAATATTTTTTTAATTAAAAATAATGGAATTATAAGATCAAATTAATGTTATTAAAATTTTTGGAAAAAATTGGAAGAAAAAAAATAGTTTTAGATAGGGGGCCGTCTCACCCAAAATTTAATGAAGCCAAACCATGGATGAATAGATATTATTTATTATTTAGGAATAGACCAAAATGGTTCCCATTTAATATATTAATTCATGAAATGTTGGATGATGATCATGGGGATGGAGTTCATAATCATCTATTCCCTTATATTACAATAATTTTGAGAGACGGTTATTGGGAAACTACTAAAAAAGGCAAGTTCTGGAGAAAACCTGGATATATTGGATTTAGATCAGCCAATGCATATCATAGAGTAGACCTTGAGCCAGGAACCAGGCCAATGACAATTTTTATCTCTGGACCTTTTGGATTAAGAAAAGGACCAAGATCAGAATATGGTATCGATTTTAATTCAAAAAAGAATTAATGCAAAAAAGTTTTGTTAAAGAATTTAAACTTTACTGCAAAAAGAAAAATTTAGATGTTAATTCGCATCAGATAAAACTCATAAAAATATTAGAAGGATATTATAAATTAAACTACAAATCATTTATCTCAAAAATTTTATCAAAAAAAAATTATAAAAAAGGCTTTTATCTTTATGGAGATGTTGGTGTGGGTAAAACCATGATATTGGATTTTTTTTTCAACTTAGTTCAGGGTAAAAAATTAAAACTTCACTTCAATGAATTTATGCTTAGCTTTCATGATTTTGTACACCAATCCAAACGTAAAAATGATGAAAATAAAATAAGTAAATTTGTTAAAAAATTAAAATCGAAAGCAAAATTAATATATTTTGATGAGTTTCAAGTTACAAATATAGTAGATGCAATGATACTTGGAAAATTATTTGATGAAATATTTAAAGAAGATTTAAAAATTATTGTAACCTCTAATATAAAAATCGAAAATTTGTATAAAGATGGGTTGCAAAGAGATCAATTCAAACCTTTTATAAAAATAATGCAAAATCAATCATTTGAATATCAATTAAATATAGATGATGATTATAGAAAGTCCAAAGGTAATAAAACTCAAAGATATTACTCACCTTTAAATCAAGAAAACAATTTTAAAATAAACAAATTATTTAGAGTGATGACTAAAGATAAGATTTTAAAAGAAAAGATTTTAAACATCAAAGGGAGAAAATTTATTTTAAAAAATTTTTATGATGGAATTGTTCGATTAACTTTTAAAGAAGTATGTGATAAAAATTTAGGATCGGAAGATTATATTAAAATAGTAAAAAATTGTTTTTTTATAGTTATGGAAAATGTGCCAGCATTTAATGATTTAAATTCGAATCAACAACAAAGATTTATTACTTTTTTAGATATCGTGTATGATCAAAATATACCTATGGCCATTAGTGCAGTACAAAATATTGATAAACTCACATCATCAAGATTATTGGAAAAACCATTTAGGCGAACTATTAGCCGATTATATGAACTCACATCTAAAAAGTATTTATGAGACAAGAATTTTTTAATCTTGAACTTAAAACAAATGGTCAAAAATTATATGAATTTACAGATCAAACGATAGACTGGATAAATAAAAATAATTTTAATAATGGTATTTTAAATTTAAGCATACAGCACACTAGTGCATCTTTAATTGTTCAAGAAAATGCTGATCCAGATGTTCAATCAGATTTAATTAACTATTTTGATAAAATTGCTCCAATGGATAATAAATTATATGTTCATACACTAGAAGGTAAGGACGATATGCCAGCCCATATAAAGTCAGCTTTAACTAACAATCAAATATCCCTCAGTATAAAAAACAAACAACTTTTGTTAGGAACTTGGCAAGGAATTTACCTTTTTGAACATAGGTTAGCTTCTACGAAAAGGCTTATTATTCATCATTTTATTGGAGATTAATTAATTTTTTAATGTTTGAAATGCTTTTAGAGCTGCGTTTCTAGCTTCTTCATGCACGACTATTGGGGAAGGGTAATCAGAACCAATTTTAGTTTTTATAGCTTCTTGATATTTAGTTTCCATTTCCCATGGTTTATGAATAAATTTATTTGGAACTCTCTCTAATTCAGGTACCCATTTTTTTACATACAGACCTTGTTTATCAAATTTTTCACCCTGCAATATAGGATTAAAAATTCTAAAATAAGGGGCTGCATCTGCACCACAGCCAGCAACCCATTGCCATTGCGCAACATTGTTTGCTTCGTTAAAATCTAACAAACAATTTCTAAAATGTTTTTCACCCTCTTTCCAATTAATTCTTAAATGTTTTACAAGAAAAGAACCAACTACCATTCTAATTCTATTATGCATCCAACCTGTTTCATAAAGTTGTCTCATCCCAGCATCAACAATTGGGTATCCAGTCATACCATTTTTCCAAGCTTTTAAATTTTTTGCATTTTTATCCCATGGAAATTTATCAAATTCTTTTCTTAAATTACCTTTTAGCATTTCAGGGAAATAATTAATTAAACTATGTGAAAATTCTCTCCAGCCTAATTCATTTAGATATTTTTTAACACTAATATTTTTTGATTTATATTTATAACATTTGTCCCAAATGTTACTTACATGTATTTGTCCATTTCTAATGAATGGCGAAAGTTTTGACGAACCATTTATAGCTGGATAATCTCTATCAACTCCATATTTTAACATTCTATTTTCAACAAACTCATTTAAATATTTTTCGGATTGTTTTTCTGTTGGGTCCCAATATTTTTCAAATTTTTTATACCAATTTTTCTTTGGTAAAATTTGATCTGGAACATTATTATTTTTGAATAATTTTATTTTGCTCTTAACTTTTTTTACGTTTAATGATTTGTTTGGGATACTATCTAAGTAAATTTGCTCTCCAACTCTCCAAAATGGACTATAAACTTTATAAGGGCTTCCATCATCTTTTGTAACATTATTATATTCATTAAGAACATTTCCTTTAAAGCATTTTGAAAGTATTTTGTTTTTTTCAAAAATTTTAATGAGATCGTTATCTAGCTTTAATTGAGATGGCTCATAAATTTTATTCCAAAATATAGAAATTTCTTCTTTGCCTTTGACTTTACTAAAAAAAGTTATCTCATCAGAAAATACTAATTCTAATTCAATATTGTATTTAATTAATTCATCTTTAAAATTAATTAAAGATTTACTTACCCACCATTTTTGAGCTTCTCTAACATCATCAAAATTTTCCTTGTTATAAATATATAATGCTGTGACAGTATCGTAATTATTTGTTGCATAAGATAATGCAGAATTATTTTTTATTCTAAAATCGTCTCTTATCCAAACAACTGCTTTTTTTGACATATAATTTACTTTCTGCCTTTAGATAGCAATTGTTTATAAAGTTTTACATCTGCATTACCTTCGCATCCAATAACTAAAACGTTAGATTTTTCGTTAAGATTTATTAATTTCTTTGTTTTAGGATTATTACAGAGACTTATAAGACTGATAATTCCTGGTGTAGCACATTCACCACCTATTATTGATCTTTTACCCAGTTTCTTGTCTTTAAGCATTGCAACAGTTTTAGGAACTTTTGAGTCATTTACAGTGACACAACAATCACTAGCCTTTTTTAATAAATGCCAAGGTATGAGAGACATTTCATTGCATGACATACCACCCATTATACTCTCTTTTTTTATTTTAATTTTTTTTAAACTTTTGCTTTTTATGCTTTGAAGTACACAATCAGCTCCATCAGGTTCAACTATTATTATTTTAGGAATTCTTTTGAAATATTTTGCAACTCCCGCAACCACACCTGCTGCCATACCACCAACGCCAGCTTGAAGAAATATATGTGTAATATAATGCGTAGTTTGTTTTGAAATTTCTTTAATCATAATTGAATAACCAGCCATAGTTAACAAAGGAATATAACTATAATTCTTCGTAGATACATCTTGAACAATATTCCAATTATTCTTTTTTGATAATTTTTTACACTCGTTTAATGAATTTTCGTAATTACCTTTTACTCGAATTACATCGGCTCCAAATTTTTCAATTTCTTTTACTCTCTCTTCACTTACATATTGACTAACAAAAATTTTACATTGTAAACCCAATCTTTGAGCACCCCAAGCAACTGATCTACCATGATTTCCAGCTGTTGCAGATGATATTATTATATTTTTTTTCTTTTTAGATATTTTTTCTACGGCATATGCTCCACCTAAAGCTTTAAATGATTTTAAATGAAATCTTTTCGATTCATCCTTGTAAAAAATATTATTAAGTTTTAAATTTCTGTTTAGTTTCTCTAATTTTAATAGTGGTGTTTTCTTGTAATTTTTCCAGTTCGATATAGTTTTACTTGAATTCAATAGCAAGTTAGAAGGTATAAGTTTTAGAATTCTTTTACGATCAAAGTTATAAGATTTATTAATTAGAAAATTAGAATATTTCCATTTAGAAATATTATTTAAATTCATTTCTAACAATCTAAGGTGTTATCTTTTTCCCATTTAGTAACTGATTTTTTCTTATCAAAGACTTCTTGTTTATTGAAATTATCTATTTCGTTACTTTTTAATTTTATATAACTATCAACAACTTTTTTTCCAAATGCTTTATTAAGGACTTTGCTACCACTTAACATATTTAATGCCTCAGAAACGTTATTAGGAAGTTTAGGCAAGTTTGGGTATTTTTTATAATCTGTATACATATTACAGAATAAAGGTTTACCTGGATTTATTTTTTTATTTATACCTTCCAAACCAGCTGCAAGAACTCCAGCTTGTAATAAATATGGGTTAGCTGATCCATCCATTAATCTAAGTTCAAATCTTCCTGGGTCAGGAATTCTAATCATATGTGTTCTGTTATTTCCTGTATAAGATATGCTGCTTGGAGACCAAGTAGCCCCTGATTTTGTTGGTGGAGCATTTATTCTTCTGTAACTGTTAATAGTCGGATTAAAAAAAGCTGATAAAGGTTGAGCATTCTTTATCACCCCGCCTAGAAAATTGTAAGCCATTTTGCTTAAACCCAGTCTATCTTTTTTGTCTAAAAATTGATTTTTTCCTTTCCCCCACACAGAAACATGTGCATGGCAACCATTACCAGTGAGATTATTGAATGGTTTTGGCATAAATGTAGCTCTAAGACCATGTTTTTCAGCTAAATTTTTTACCATAAATTTGAAAAAAACATGCCTATCTGCAGTTATTAAACTGTCAGAATAATCCCAATTCATTTCAAATTGACCATTAGCATCTTCATGATCATTTTGATATGGTTTCCATCCTAATTCAATCATGCTGTCACATATCTCTTTAATTAAATCATATCTTCTCATGAGAGCTGATTGATCATAACAAGGTTTTGATTGGATATCTCTAGGATCTGAAATAGAAGATCCATCCTCAGAAATTAAAAAATATTCACACTCAACACCAGACTTCATTTGAAGTTTTTTTTCACTTAATTTTTTTATCTGATTTTTTAACATTACTCTTGGAGATGCATCTACAGGTCCACCATCCATATATAAATCTGAAGCTAACCATCCAATCTCTTTGTTCCATGGTAATTGAATTAAACTATTTGGATCTGGTATTGCGAACATGTCACTATCTGCTGGTGACATATCTAGCCATGTTGCAAATCCTGCAAAACCAGCTCCATTTTTTTGCATTTCAGCAATTGCTTGTGCTGGAACTAATTTTGATCTCAATACACCAAACAAATCAACAAAACTGATTAAAAAATATTTAATTTTTTTAGATCTAGCTATTTGAGATAAATTTTTAGGCATTATCTATAATATGAATTAAATTACTTACTATCAATATTTATTTATTGTTTATACCTGGTATCCACGTAGTGCCAGCTAAGGGAACTCTAGCCATTGCTGCAGCTTCTACAGTTAAAGCGCACATATCTTCTGGTTCTAAATTATGTAAGCTATTTTTACCACATGCTCTCGCAAGTGTTTGAGCTTCTAATGTCATTACCTTTAAATAGTTTGAAAGTTTTTTTCCAGCTTTTGTTGGATCTAACCTTTTCATTAATTTTGGATCTTGGGTTGAAATACCTGCGGGATCATTTCCTTCATGCCAATCATCATATGCACCAGCAGTAGTTCCAAGTTTATTATAATCTTTTTCCCATTTAGGATCATTATCTCCGATAGCAATCATTGCTGCACTACCTATTGAAACTGCATCAGCTCCAAGCGCCAAAGCTTTAGCTACATCTGCTCCATTTCTGATCCCACCAGAAATAATTAATTGAACTTTTCTATGCATATCTAGATCTTGTAGAGCATCAACGGCTGGCCTTATACATCCCAATGTTGGTTGACCTACATTTTCAATAAACACTTCTTGTGTCGCCGCAGTTCCTCCTTGCATACCGTCTAAAACAACTACATCTGCACCAGCTTTAATTGCTAATGCAGTATCATAATATGGTCTTGCTCCTGCAATTTTTACAAATATTGGGACTTTCCATTTAGTAATTTCTCTTAATTCCAATATTTTGATTTTCAAATCATCAGGTCCAGTCCAGTCTGGATGCCTGCATGCGGAACGTTGATCAACTCCTTTTGGTAAAGTTCTCATTTCTGCTACACGATCACTAATTTTTTGACCCAGAAGCATTCCACCTCCACCAGGCTTTGCACCTTGTCCAATAACAACTTCTATTGCATCTGCTTTTCTTAAATCATTAGGATTCATTCCATATCTAGAAGGTAAAAGTTGATAAACTAAATTTTTTGATTGTCCTCTTTCTTCAGGTGTCATACCTCCATCACCTGTTGTTGTTGATGTACCTGCAATACTAGCTCCTCGACCCAATGCTTCTTTAGCAGATCCAGATAATGCGCCAAAACTCATTCCTGCAATTGTTATTGGTATATCAAGTTCTAAAGGTTTTTTTGCATACCTCGTTCCCAAAGTTACATTAGTTGTGCATTTTTCTCGATAGCCCTCCAAAGGATATCTGGACATTGATGCACCTAAAAATAAAAGATCATCAAAATGAGGAAGTCTTCTCTTAGATCCACCTCCTCTTATATCATAAATTCCTGTTTCAGCTGCTCTTCTTATTTCAGAATTTGTATACTCGTCGAAAGTCCAAGATTGTCTTGGAAATGTTTTATTATTTTTTCTCATATTTAATAATTTGATACATTGTCTATTTTAAAATTATAAAGTTTTCTTGCTGAACCATATCTTTTAAAATCTTTAGATTTTAATTTATCTAACTTTGCTTTTTTTAAAAGTTTGTCTAATTTTTTTAAATGTTTATTATCCATTTTTTTTTCTATGCAATCAGCTCCTAAAGACTTGACCCTACCTTTAATATAGATATCTGTTTCATATAAACTATCACCTAATGCCTCACCCGCGTCACCACAAACTACTAAATTACCAGACTGTGCCATAAAAGCAGACATGTGACCTACAGAACCTTTGACAACAATATCAATTCCTTTCATTGAAATTCCACATCTGGAACTTGCATCTCCATCAATTACTAAAAATCCTCCATGTGCTGTAGCTCCAGCAGACTGCGAGGCATTTCCTTTTACATGAATTTTTCCAGACATCATGTTTTCAGCTACACCCGTTCCAACATTTCCTTCAACTGTAATATTTGCATTTTGGTTCATTCCACCACAATAATATCCAACATGACCTTTTACTGTTACATCTATGTCATCTGTTAAACCTGCACAGATAGCATGATTTCCCTCTGGATTTAAAATTGTATAACTCTTATTATTTCTTTTTTGATCTATAGATTGTAATGTCTCATTTACTTTTCTAAGTTTTAATTTTCTCAAATCTAATTTCATTAATTGCCCCAAGAATATACAATACCAGGTTCAGGCTCAAAAATTTTAGCCATGTTAACACCAGGCAAATGTGCCATTGCTTGAAATTCAGATGCGATTGCAACATAATCTTTAGTTTCAGCAACAACAGCGGGTTTGCATGCAATTTCATCCCTAACTATAGCAAATCCTTTTCTTGTGCCTGTTATAAAAGTGTAAAATCCATCTAAGTCACCTAAGCCACTCATAAGAGTCTCTTTTAAATTTTTTTTACTTGATAAATGATTTGAAATATATCCTGCTGCTACCTCAGTATCGTTTTCAGATTTAAAATTTATCCCTTTTTTAGTTAAATTTCTCCTTAGGTTATTGTGATTTGATAAAGATCCATTATGGACCAGGCATTCATCAGAGCCTGTAGAGTAGGGATGAGATCCATCAGTTGTTATAGCACTTTCAGTAGCCATTCTAGTATGACCTATTCCATGTGTTCCACTAAAGTTTTCCAAATTAAACTTTTTTACTACATCTTTAGGATTTCCAATTTGCTTAAATATTTCAATAGATTTACCATAACCAACCAAGGAAACTCCTTTAAATTCATTTAAAATATCCAAAACTTTTTTTGGTTTTTCTTTGGAGCTTAAAATTACATGGTCTGAATTTTTTAATATTGAAGTAAATTTTATTTTTCCTGTGATGCCATTTTTAAATTTTTCGAAAGCTAAATTGTTAATACATATTGAATATTTAAATTCCTCTTTCTTTTCTTTCTTATAAATAGCAAAACCAGCGCTATCAGGTCCTCTGGACTCCATATTTATCAACATTCCAGATAACATCTTACCTAAATCTTTTTCAAACTTTTTTGATTTTAGGTATATTCCAACAATTCCACACATAAAAATTAATTAAATTAAAGATAACAAAAAATCTTTATAGTAAAGGAGATTTACTAATACAATAATGATGATTGCGGCATAGACTCCATACTTAGCTTTTGGCCATGCAAGTCTTGCCATTTTACTAGGAGTTTTATTTTCCTCTTGATTTTTATTTTCTGAATTTTCCATATGAAAAAAGAGGGCACAATATTTCATGTGCCCTCTTTAACGTTTTAACCGTCTGTTATATTACTCTTCCAGTCATTAGAGCTAGGTTTTTTTCTGACAATCTCATTCATCTTCCCATCTTCTTGTTTAGATGAAATTACATGCCAACCAACCCAAATAAGAATTGCTATTATTACAAGCACTCCTTCTGAACCAACTCCTGGATAGACAGATCCTTGTACCTCAGAGGCACTTAAATGATCTATCCAATTTGTTACTGTTGCCATTTACATACCTCCTTTATCTACTGGCCGAGGCTACAGCTTTTTCATCTTCTTTAGCCTCCTCCATTATTGTATAGTCAAGTCCTGCAAGTTCTACTTCTCTAGGTATTCTTAATTTACCCATTCCATTAAGAACTTTTGCAATTATATATCCAGGAAGCATACCTAAAACAAAAAACATTATTATTGCTCCGATAAACATTCCAAGAGGGTTAATTGCTGCATAATTAGTTCCATCCCACATAGCTCCAACACTGTATCCAGATGAAGGATAACCATTTAAAACGAAACCACATATTACAAGACCAACAAATCCAGCATAACCATGAACAGCTACTGCTCCAACTGCATCGTCGATTTTATATTTTTTCTCGACCCAGTAATGCATTTTGTAAGCTATAACTACTCCGATCATACCGATTATCATTGATTGTATTGGATGATATAAATCATTACCCGCAGATGCACATATTATACCTGCCAGTCCTGATGAATAAGTCCAGAAAGGATCTCCCTTTGATATTACATATCCAGCCAACAAACCTCCAGATAACGACATTAAAAAGTTCATCGTTATTCCGCTGAGTGTTGTAGGCGTTAGGTAGATGTTAGTTGCGGTAAAGAAAGTTACACCCTCCATACCATACTCTGGTCCAAGATCATATATTGGTACATTACATGCTGCATAAAAACCCCAAAAACCTGTGTAGATTAAAAATAATCCAACAGTCACTAACCAAGGATTTCTTGGTCCAATGTTTCTTGGCTCTCCGCTAGATGAAAATTTTCCAATTCTTGGTCCTAAAACAATTAGAACACCTAAGGCAAAACCACCGGCAATTGCGTGAATTACTCCAGAAGCATAAGCATCGTGATATCCTAATATTTTTAACATCCATCCATCAAAATGCCATCCCCATGAAGCATCTATTGTCCAGAAAACAGATCCAATTGCAATTGCAAGTATTCCAAATGCGAAAGTAGTTATCCTTTCAATAACCGCTCCAGATACAATTGAAGCTGCAGTCCATGAAAATAATAAAAAAGCTGCCCAGAAGACACCCATTATATGATCATTAAGATTTACGGCCATCAATGCATTTGTAGGGTTAGCAAGATCATTTCCACCAAATCCACCTCCAAGAACTAGACCGGTACTTTCGGTCATGATCGAAGGAGCTAATCCGGGTCCTGTTGGAAATGCCCAGTATATCCACCAACCAAAGAAAAACCATGTAACTGTTACCAGAGGTATCAGCATGGTATTTTTCATAAGAGTATGTTGGTGATGTTTGTAACGAGATGCCCCAACTTCATACATACAGAAACCTACGTGGATCAAAAACATAAGAACCACAGTTACCCAATAGTAAAATTCTGTAAATATCGATGTGAGAGCACCTAATTGATCAGTCATATTTCTCTCTCCTATTAATAGTTGATCGACTCTATGAAATTTTTTTTATGCTGACAATTTTATTTTAGTTATAAAAAGTAGAAGTTAATAATTATTTTATCAACTTGAAATTGAAACTTAGAATTTTAAATATGCTTTTTTAAGATCAACCAGAGGATGATTCGGAGACATCTGAAACTTTACTAATAATTCCCTGGCAATCATATCTCTATCTTGCTGATTATTTGGCAATTTAATTTTACTTGGTATCGTTACCCAACCGTTAGCATTTCTATCAAAAACAGCGGGTCTATTTTCTTCATAACCCATGTGAACGTCCTCTAACCAGTTAAGATCGTCCCAACCCATAGCTTCTATATATTTTTTTAAAAAAGGAGTCAGTCGACTATAGTCTGGCAAAAGATTAACGTCATATCGGTAGCCAATTGTTTGACCAATCATTTTTTCTCTAGCAGTTTCTTTTTTCTTACCTAATTGACCTTTGATATCTTTTGACTTGACTTTTTTCTTACCTTTTTTCTTTGGCATATTTGCAATTAGATTTTATGAAAATCTTTAACTCCTACCGTATGATTTGTTCCTGCAAGAGGTACTTTAGCTAAAGCAGAAGCCTCCATAGTTAATGCAGCCATATCTTCTGGCTCTAGTGAGTGAATATTTGTTTTTCCACAAGCTCTAGCCAACAATTGAGCTTCCAATGTCATTGCATGCAAGTAATTATACACTCTTAATGCTGCATCATCAGGGTTTAATCTTTTTCTTAATTTTGGATCTTGAGTAGCTACTCCTACTGGACATCTACCTGTATGACAGTGATAGCAATGACCTGCAGGTACACCCATTTCTTTTTCAAAGTTAGACTCTGGTATTTCTTTATTGCAATTCAAAGCCACCATTGCACCCGTTCCAATTGCAATTGCGTCTGCACCAAGCGCTAAAGCTTTAGCCATATCTGCTCCGTCTCTAACACCACCAGCATAAATTAAAGTTACTTTTCCTGTTTTGCCGACATCATCCAAAGCTCTTCTTGCTTCTCTAATTCCAGCAATTCCTGGGATACCAGTGTTTGCAGCTGCGATGTGTGGTCCAGCACCTGTTGAACCTTCCATTCCATCAAGATAAATTGAATCTGGATCACATTTTGCTG
>CACKTH010000009.1 GCA_902603045.1 uncultured Pelagibacteraceae bacterium
AAGTAATTTGGATAACAATATTTATTATGGGTATGTTGGGTCTTCTATTTGATGTAACTTTGAGAAAAATTATAGATAAAACAATTCCTTGGAGAGGAAAAGGTTAACCTTTAATCGTTAAGCAATCGTAATTCTTTTTCGTCGAATTTTAAGTAAACGTTTTCTCCAACATTAAATATTTCATTAGTATCACTAGAAACAACATAAATCTTACCAACTTTTGAATTGACTATATATTGATAACTATTTCCAACAAAAGATGCATTATTAACAGATGCATGTATTGAGTTTTCTTCAGAACTTTTTGAAATGCTTATTTTTTCTGGTCTTAAGGAGACGGTAACTGAACTCTCTAATTTTTGCTCACTTTCTATATTGATTTTCATTTCAGCTAATTGAATCTCATAAATATTATTATTTTGATTAATGATTTCAGCTTTCACAACGTTTGCATCTCCAATGAAATTAGCTACAAATTTAGTTTTGGGAAAATTATACAATTCCTTTGGACTACCTTGTTGTGCAATAACAGCATTATTCATTACTATCACTTTATCGGAAATTGCTAATGCTTCCTCCTGATCATGAGTAACATAAATTGTTGTTACTCCAAGTTTTTGTTGAATTTCTCTTATATCCTCTCTTACTTGTCTTCTTAATTTTGCATCCAAATTAGATAATGGCTCATCAAAGAGTAGAACCTTTGGTTTCAGCACAATTGCTCTTGCAACAGCTACCCTTTGTTGCTGACCTCCGGATAGCTCTGAGGGCATCCTATTTTCATAACCTTCTAAATTAACTAGCTTAAGAGTTTCTAATGACTTTTCTGTAAATTCTTCTTTTGGAACATTTATCATCTTTAAACCATACGATACATTTTCAAGTACACTCATATGTGGGAACAAAGCATAAGATTGAAATACCATAGATACATCTCTATCTGTTGCTGGTAGTAATGTTACATCTTCATTTTCTACTAAAATTTTACCACTAGTAGCTCTTTCTAAACCAGCAATAATTCTTAAAGAGGTGGTTTTTCCACATCCAGAGGGACCTAATAATGTAGTCAGTGTTCCTGCTTCAAAAGTACAACTCACATTATCAACAGCAACAGTCTCATTAAATTTTTTTGTAATATTTTCAAATTTTACTTCTGCTTTTTTCATTATCCAAAATTTCCTTGTAATATTCCTTCTGTTTGTTCTCTTCTACCTAATTTACGTTTACCTATTATTAATTGCATTAATGTTATTGTAAATAACATAACAACAATTAATGCAGATGAGTAAACAATTGCTAGACCATAGTCATTGTTTTCTAATCTTCCTAAGATATATGAAACTGCTAAATCATAATTAGCACTAACAAGGAATATAACAGCACTAATTGCCGTCATTGCTCTAACAAAACTAAAAACTAAAGATGCAGTAATTGCAGGTTTAAGCAATGGAAGAATTACATTCCTAAATGTTTGAGAGCTAGATGCATTTAGTGTTGATGATGCTTCATCTAAATGAGGATCTAGTTGATTCATTGATGCTATACCTGCCCTAACCCCAACTGGCATATTTCTAAATACAAAAGCGATTACCAAAATAATTCCTGTTCCTGTTAGTTCAAGTGGTGGAACATTAAACGCAAAAACGTAACTCACACCAATAACACTTCCGGGTATTGCAAAACTTAACATTGTACCGAATTCGAAAGCATTTTTTCCTTTAAACTTGTGTCTTGTAAGAAGATATGCTGTTAAGATACCTATTGCAGCAGTAGGAAATGATGAAATTAATGCTATCGCAAAAGTAGTATTAAAAGAATTCCATGCAGTACCAGTCCACAAAATTCCTCTTTCTTTAACCCATTCAACGCTAAATGCTTCAACATAATGTCTTAATGTAAAACTGTGATCGACACCCCACATCTCTACAAAGCCACCAAACATAATCATTATATAAATTATAAACGTAAGGAGCGCCCAAGGTAGAACAGTAGAATAAATTATCCACTTAGTATTATTTGGTAATTCAGGATGAACCCCACTATCACCTTTCCCAGAAATTGAAATATAGGATTTTTTCCCCAACCATTGGTTCTGAAGATAAAATACTGCCAGAACAACAGTTAATAATATCATTGCTAATATTGCAGCTTTAGTTTCATCATACTGCGCACCAACAATTGCAAAAAATATTTCCGTAGATAAAACATCATATTCTGCTCCTAGCACTAATGGATTTCCAAAGTCAGCTAAGCTTTCAATAAATCCAAGTAAAAATGCATTTGCAATTCCAGGTCTCATTAGAGGTAATGTAACAGTTTTAAAAACTTGCCATTTGGAAGCTCTCAATGTTTGTGAAGCTTCTTCCATCGCAGGACTTACACTTTCAACAACTCCTATTAAAACTAAAAATGCAATTGGTGTAAATGCAAGTGTTTGTGCAAACCATATTCCAGGCAAACCATAAATCCATCTCGAGGGTTCAATCTCAAATGCCCATTCAAGAAAAGAACTTACGACTCCCGTTCTACCGAATAATATTATTATCGCTAAACCGATTACAAATGGAGGAGTTATTATTGGTAAAACAGATAAAATTCTAATCGTTTTTTTAAATTTAAAACTTGTTCTTGCAATTAATAAAGCAAAACCTAATCCTAAAATTGTTGATGAGAAAGCTGTAAGAGTTCCCATAGTAACTGTATTCCAAAAAACTCCACATGCATAATCGCTATAAAGACAATCAAGACCCCATATGCCTTTATTAAATATTTTGGCTGAAAAATTACTAATCTCATATCCGCCTTCAGTGCCTTTAAAGGCAACAGCAAACATTCTAAATATAGGAAAAAAAACAAAAGTTGAAACTAAAATAATTATGCTCCCAATACTTCCTACAATAAAATTATCTCCATTTAACCACCCTCGCGAGGACAAACCATGAGTAATATAAAAAATAAATGTAGAGCATAAAAGAACTGCCCCGGACCCTACACCAAATTGATTTTCAACATCACCGAAAAACGATTGAAAAATTTCAAAATTCCATCCCCTTATGCCAATTGAAAATCCTTGAAAAAAAAAATAAAAAATACCAAACAATCCCGAATATAAAAAAATTTTGGAATAAATGGGATTATTCTGATTTAATCTTAAGGTTGATAGAGGAAAAAATAAAGGAACAATTAAAGGAAGAAGCCAATATTTTTTATTGATAAATACCTGAGGTAATACAGAACCGTAATCCTCTAAAGAATATTCTAATACCCAGTTTATTGAGAAAAACCCGTCACCTGTTACATACCATGGAAATATTAGAAAACCTAATACTCCTATGAGCATCCAGCAGGCAACGAGTCCCCTCATTAATTCCTTATCTAGGAATTACAGATACATCAGTATCCCACTTACCTAACAATCCAGCTCTTGTATTTTTATCTCCATAAACTGCAAAGTTATAATCTATCAAATTAATAGTTGATAAATCAGGAGCATCTGGATCAGCTTTTGCTTTGGTATTCGAAGGCACTTGTAAAGATTTTCCTGAAGTGAATACCATAGTTTGAATAGCTGGACTTAATGCCCAATCATAAAACTTTTTAGCTTCCTTCATATTTCTTGCGCCTGCAATAATACTCATAGATCCAACTTCATATCCAGTTCCTTCAGATGGAGATACAGTTACAACTGGCAAACCTTTTTTAGTTTGTTTAACGCCATCGTGTTGGAAACAAATACCGATTAAGTTTTCACCTCTACCTGTTGCTTTAATTGGTGCAGAACCAGATTTAGTGTATGTATTTATGTTTGCATGAAGTTTTTTCATGTAATCCCAACCTTTATCTTCTCCAAATATTTGAAGAATGGTAGCTAATGTAGTGTAAGCAGTTCCAGATGAGTTTGGATTTGCTACTTGTATTTCACCTTTATATATTGGTTTTGTTAAATCCATCCATGATTTTGGAGCTGGAAGACCTTTTTTTGCCAAAAGATCTTTATTGTATCCAAAACCTAATGCACCAACATAAATTCCTACTGATTTAAAATCAGCATTTTTTGCTTGGTTCTGAGCTGCAGGTAATAAATCGTTAAAATGAACAGATTTATATTTCTCAGTTAAATTTTCTTGTGCTGCTGTTAAATGTGGATCTCCTGTTCCACCAAACCAAACATCTCCTTTTGGATTAGATGCCTCTGCTTTTATTTTAGCAAAAGTTTCACCACTACTTGCTCTTGTCATAGCAACTTTTGTTCCAGTTTCTTTCTCATAAGCTTGTTCAAGCATTTCACAAACATCAATTTCAACACTACAATACATTGTTAGTTTTGCAGCGTAGGATTTATTTGTGATACCGAAAAGTGTTAATGAAAGAACTAGAGCCATAGAAGCTACTTTTAGTATATTTTTCATATATTCCTCTCTTTATTATTTGTTGATGATAATCAGTTTAATCAAAAAGTGTTAATAATTTATTATATTTAATTTAAAGAAAAATTAAAAAAATAAAAAAAAATTCAATTTATAGTTTAATTTTAAAATGAATTATGTTTACATAAATCATGAACGAAAAAAAACTTAACAATTTAATCATTAAAATATTTAAAAATTTTAAATTAAGTAGAAAACATTCTGTTGTCTGTGCAAATGCTATAATTAATGCAGAGCTTGTAGGTGCGCCTTCACATGGATTGTCTCGTTTAAAAATGTATTGTGAAAGAATCTCAAAAAAAGTCATTAATCCGAGACCTAAAATAACTGTAAAAAATATATCAAAATCTATATCAATAATTGATGCTGATAATTCTATTGGTTTTGTTGCAGCAGATGAAGCAATTAAAAAAACTATACAAAATGCAAAAAAAACAGGGATTGGATTAGTTGCTGTAAAAAACAGCGGACATTATGGACTATCAGGGTATTACGTTGAACAAGCGGTTAAAAAAAATTTAATAACATTCGCATTTACAAATGCTCCTCCAGCTATTGCACCTTTTGGTGGAAAAAAAACAGTCTTTGGAACAAATCCAATATGTTTTGGAACTCAAACAAATAGCAAGGTTCCGTTTATACTGGATACATCAATGTCTATAATTAATAGAGGTAAAATAAGGATTGCAGAAAAGTTAGGAAAAAAAATACCACAGGGAGTTGCTTTAAACAAATTTGGTAAACCAACTACAAATGCAAAAGAAGCTCTTGCTGGAGTACAACTTCCAATAGCTGGATTTAGAGGATCTGGATTAGCTTGGATGGTAGATATTTTAACTGGAGTATTTGTTGGAAGCAATCATGGTGGTAAAGTAAAAGACCCATTTGATGATTTTTCTGGGCCACAAAATATTGGCCACTTATTTTTAGCATTTAAAGATAATCTATTTGTTAAAAATTATAAAAAAGAGATGGAAAAAAATATTAAAAGAATAAAAAAAATACCCAATTTAAAAGGACAAAAAATCTTTTATCCTGGTGAGCAAAAGTTTTTAAGATCAAAAATAAATTCTAAAATATCTATAAAAATTCCAAAAAATATTTTAAAGGATTTACAAATTCTTTTAGTTAATTAGCCAGCAAAATAACCTAGTATTCCGATAGATAGACAGACAGAAAGTATTATTATTTTTGACTGAAGTGCCTCTTTTTTCTTTTTAGTAATAACACGTTTCTTTAGAACATCTATATTTACTTTACGAGGGGACATTCGAATTACTCTCAGTTTTTTTTCAGGTATATCAATATTAGATGTTTTGTTTAAGCTTTCGGTACTCATTAAATTATTAAACCATATAGTAAAAAATTTTTACAGAATTTGACTGTTCAAAATGGGTTGACTCAAGTTTTAAAATTGTTCAAATTGGGTTTTGATACATTATGAAGCAGCTACCAAATGTAAATTCCGAACTAGATAATGAACTGATCGATAAAATTTTCAAAAATCATTTTGATGTTTTAAGTCCTTTTTTTTTAAAACTTATGTCTGAATGGACAATCGGTGCTTATAAAGTGTTTAAAGATATAGATACTTACACAATTTTAATTTATTTGATTAGTAAGCAGTTTGATTTTTACAGACGAAATAATTTAAATATTTCTTTCAATAATTTTTATAAGGATAAAACATTAGAGATTGATAAAATTAACCTTATAAGAATCTCAAAGGATCTTCAAATACCAAAAGAAAGTGTCAGAAGAAAAGTTATATCCCTAGAAAAAAAAGGAATAATTAAAAAAAAAGGCAAGAATATTACTATAGATAGAAGTGCTTACAATTCAACACAGCCAAATGATACATTAAAAAATATATGCAAACTTTTATCTATTTTTAGTCAAATTTTAAAAGAAGAAAAAGTTATAAAAAACCAAATGTCCAGTAATGAAATTAATAACTTAATAAAACATAATTTCTCATTTTGCTGGTATCAATTTTATAAATTTTTATTCCCTTATTGCTTAAGGTGGAAAAATTATTTTGGTGATATGGAAATATTTACTATTCTAGCAACTATAATTTTGAATAATAATTCAAAAGTTGGAAGGCAACTTAAAGGAGTTGATAGTTATTTAGATAAATGGAGAGATAAAATTATTAATAAAAAAATAAAAGGAATTAATGCAATGTCTATTTCTGAAATAACAGGAATACCAAGACCAACAGTAGTAAGAAAAATCAAGAAATTAACAAAAAATAAATTTATTTCTTTAGACAAAAATAAATTGATAAATTTTGATGTCAGTAAACAAAATTTTAAAGAAATGTCGATAATCCAAGATGAAAATTTAAAATCAATAAATGTTTTTATAAAAAGAACTTATAATCAAATAAATCTTAATTAGAATTTCTAAGAATATATATAAATATAAATCCAGTTATATACATTATTAATGCGTAAGCAGCTGTGGGAACCATGTAAGCGACATCATTAAAAACTTGTGTTGCTACAAATACAGCTAAAGTTCCATTTTGTAATCCACATTCTAAAGAAATACATTTTCTCTGTGGTATTCCAGTTGCAAAACCTTTTGCAATGTAAAATGCCAGGGTCATCATGACTACGTTTAATATTAAAACAGCTAAACCCGCTTGACCTAAGTATGATACTATATTTTCTCTTTCCTCAATCCATATTGCTGCAAATACAACAATAAATAAAATACCTGTAATTCTATTTACAATATTAATATTAGACGAAATAAAGTTTTCAGCGAATCTTCTAATTATCATTCCTAAAATTACTGGCACAGTTACAACTAGTGCCATTTTAATAGCAATACCAGTCATCGTAATATCTGAGGACAAATCAGTTACACCTAATAATTTTGCTGAAGAAAAAACAATAAATGGAACATAGAAAATACTAATTAAACTACCTATTGCTGTTAACGAAATAGATAATGCAACATCTCCATTTGCAAATTTTGTTAAGACATTTGATGTTACTCCTCCAGGAGCAGCAGCAATAATCATTAATCCTAAAGCTAATTCAACTGGCAATCTTAATATTAAAAGTAAAATATAAGCGATGATTGGGAGAAGGATTAATTGACAAATTATTCCAACTGTAAAATTTTTTGGATTATTTATAACTCTTAAAAAATCTCTAGTTGATAAGCCCAATCCCAGACCTAACATTATAAGTGCTAATGCTATAGGTGCAATTTTTGTAACTATCTCCATCGTTTATTCAATTTTAAACTATTTTTATATCGAACGTAATAAAAAATATTGATATTTAGAACCATAACAAATATTTAAACTCATATGTTATCTGATAAATCTACAGTTTGCCCTGTTAATCTACTTAATATAGCCCATCAAAAAAGGGGTGTAAAAGCAGCCATTGTAAATGCAGGTAAAAAATTACCAATGATGTCAGTAATGGATGCTGTCTCAGAAAAATTGATCACCCCAATATTAATAGGTGATAAACAAAAAATACAAGAATGCGCAGATGAGCTTAAATTTGATATTTCAAATTTTGAAATAATTAATGAGCCAGTCGAAAATAATACAGCAGGTATTGCAACAAAACTCGCATCAGAAGATAAAGTAAAAATTATTGTAAAAGGACATATCCATACCGATATATTAATGAAAGAAGTTCTTAAGAGAGAATATAAATTAATTGGAAAAACAAGACTAAGTCATATTTGGCATATGACATTACAAAAAGACGACAAACCATTAATAATAACTGATGGAGCATTAAATGTTTCTCCTAACCTTAAAACTAAAATGCATATTTTAAGAAATGTTATAGATTTTAGTCATAGAATTAATATTCCAAGACCAAAAATTTCTGTTCTTTCAGCGACAGAGGAAGTTATTGATAGTGTGCAGAGTTCGGTTGAAGCTAAAGAATTAACTGAATTAGCAAGTAAAGAAAATTTTAATGCTGATATTTTTGGACCCTTGGCATTTGACAATAGCATTTCAAAAAAGTCTGCTTCTATTAAGGGAATTGAGAATATAGTTGCTGGAGAAGCTGATGTATTATTAGTTCCTAATGTCGAAACTGGAAATGCGCTTGTAAAAATGATGATTTACTTTATGGGAGCATGTGCAGCAGGCGTAGTTGTTGGAGGTAAAGTACCTGTTGTTATAACAAGTAGATCAGATGATGCGACAGCAAGACTTGCTTCTATAGCTGCAGCTGTTGTTGCTTTAGATTAAACTTCTATTGAATAAACATCTTTTATAATTTAAATATTTATAAAATTAGAGGAAAGATAATGGCAATTACTTATATAAAAAAAGCTGAGAAAACTGCATTTACAGGAGAAGATGAGACAAGAACTAAAGTAAGTTCTATTTTAAAAGATTTAGAAAAAACAAAAGATCAAGGGGTTAAAGATATTTTAAAAAAATTTGATAATTATGAAGGTGATATAATTGTTAGCAAAGAAAAAATTGAAGAAATAAATAAAACTTTAGATCAAAAGATTAAAGACGATATACAGTTTTCTCATGAAAGAGTTAGAAAGTTTGCAGAACATCAACTTGAAAATCTCGGAAAAGACTCTGAAGTTGAATTATCGCCTGGTTTAATAGCAGGACAAAAATTAATACCTGTAAATACTGTTGGGTGCTACGTTCCTGGTGGAAGATACAACAATATTGCTTCTGCTATAATGAGTGTAACGACTGCAAAAGTCGCTGGAGTAAAGAATGTTATTGCAACAAGTCCACCAAAAGATTCAAATGGTGCAAACCCAATTATAATTTATACAGCTAACCTATGTGGTGCAGATGTAATTATGAATATAGGTGGAATAGGAGCAATTGGTGCTCTGGCTTATGGTTGCTTTGGTAATCCAGAAGTAGATATGATTGTTGGACCTGGAAATAAATTTGTAGCAGAGTCAAAAAGAATTTTATTTGGAAAAGTTGGAATTGATTTATTTGCAGGACCAACCGAAATAGGCATAATTGCAGATCATACAGCTGATAAAGAAATAATCGCTTATGATTTAGTTGGACAGGCTGAACATGGCCCTGACTCTCCAGCTTGGCTCTACACTACTGATAAATCTTTATGTGATTATGTAATGAAAAGAGTTCCAGAAATTATTCAAGAGTTACCTGAACACAACAGAAATAATGCTGATGCTGCATGGAGAGATTATGGAGAAGTAATTATGTGTGATACTAAAGAAGAAATGATGAAAGTGAGTGATGAATATGCACCTGAACATTTGGAGGTTCAAGCTGAAAACTTAGACTCGTATTTAAAAAATCTTAAAAATTATGGTTCATTATTTTTAGGTGAAGAAACAACAGTTGCTTATGGAGATAAATGTTCTGGACCAAATCACATTTTACCAACAAAAGGTGCAGGAAAATATACTGGTGGCTTATACGTTGGAAAATTTATCAAAACAGTTACTTATCAAAAGATGAATAAAGAATCTAACAAAGAAGTTGGTGCTGCAGCAGCTAGAATTTCTAGATATGAAGGTATGGAAGCTCATGCTAGAACTGGCGATGTAAGACTTCGAAAATATGGTTTCTCTAACTAAATAATTAAATTTATTTTTTTCTATTATAATTAAAAAACTATAAACTTTTTTTATTTAGATATTTTTAATTTTTTCAAACACATCAATACCTATTTGTTTTAAAATATGAACTATATCTATAGGTACCCAGTTCTCTCTAATTAATCCTTCATCATGATGATAAAAATCCATAACTCTCATAACAACGTCTTGATTTTCTGCTGAATATCCAAGCCAGTCATTTGATCCATACTTTGCTTTTAAACTATGCCAACCACCACACAGAGAAAATTTACCGTCTCCTATTTCACAGTAATGTCCTAATTCCCAATAGTTTCTTTCAGAAAAAGATTTTCTAAATGGCAACTGATGCATATCTACAAATCCTTCTAATGACCTTGATGTCCCTATCCCACAAGGACCATACCAAATCATATCTTTGTGCCAAAACTCTTTTTGAGGGTGATTTATTAACCTTCGTCTCAATTCATCTTTAGAAATATTTTCTTTCTCAGGTTTAATATCTAAACTTCTATTCATGCTCAAAGCCTGTTTTAATGAATTTTTAGATTTGTTCATGTCTTCTTCAAAAAAATTTACTCCATCTGTATTAAACGGAGGCAGCCATGCTCCCTCGGATCCTCTTGATGGATTAATAACCCATTTGTCAGTTTGTCTTAAAAAATCCATCACATCAATTAAGATATGACTTTCAACAATTCTTTCATTTTTAATTTCATGAATTTCACAACATTTTAGATTAATAATTTTAAAATTTGGCTTTATACCTAGCCATGGCTTTAAAAAGAAACCTGATAAAACAGAATAAGAACCAACTTGAACTTTATCTCTAAAAGAGCCTCCAAGGATAATATTTTCTCTTCTTTCGATATCTGGAAATGCATTAAAGAGAGGCATCCAAAATTTTTCTATAAAATTATCTATACCATTAAATTCATTTAATGGTTCAAAACAATTTACTTTGATATCTTTGTCAAATAAATTTAGTAAATTATTATTAAGATTAATCTTTTTTAATTCAAAAATATTTCTAAAACTCTCAATAACCAATTTTTTATTATTTAAGTTTTGGATAGGTGTAATTTCTACATCTTCAATGTTTTTCTTATTTTTAAGACCTGTATCAAATTGTTCTATTTGCATAAGTTGCAATTTATATTTAAATAGAGATAAATAACAAGAATATGATTGACAGATTAGCAAAATTTAATGAGCTCGTTCCGAGCAGCCTTCCTTTTGTAGAGGGTAGATTAGAAGGTCATAAAGAAAGAAAAAATTATACAATTATTGGACGTGGTGTTGCTGAAGACACCGAACAATTAATAAAAATACAGTCTTTACATGGGTATAATTTAGGAGCTGTGAGTGCTATGCCAAAAAATGGATCTGGTCTTCACAGTCATACTACAGCTGAAGTGTTTGTAATTTACTCAGGTAAATGGAGATTTTATTGGGGTGCTGATGGAAAACAAGAAACAATATTAGAAGCTGGCGATATAATCTCAATGCCTACAAACATGTTCAGAGCATTTGAAAATGTTGGGGATAAAGAAAGTTTGATGTTCGTTGTATTGGGCGGAGATGATCCTGGTATAATAACATGGGTTCCAGAAATTTTAAAAAAAGCAAAAGAGACTGGTATGGCATTACTTGATGATAATTCGTTAATAAATTTAAAAAAGGCAGAAGTGCCTAATGATAGAAAGATTATAGAGCCTATCACTCAAGATGAATTAGAAAGATTTGATAATTATTTGCCAGAAGAATTAGAAAAAAATATTTTTAGAAATAAACAAAACCATATTAGTGATGAAGTTAATGGTATTAAATTATATCAAGTGTTAGGAAACAAATTTAATAAAAAAGCTTATGAACCTTCAATCAAACAAGATACTGGATTTAATTTAACAATATTAAATTCTATATCTGGTGAAATTAAAGATATTGAATGTATAAAACCTACCGTTCTTTTTGCTCAAGAAGGTAATTGGAAAATAGTAATAGGAAACTCAGATATAAAATTAGCAAAAGGAGATACTTTTTCAGTTCCTTTGAATAGCAAAATAGATATCTTTTGTAATAATTCAAAAAATAGTATTTTAAATTTTGTTAGTCAGATCTAATGAAAGGATTTGATAGTAATTATAAAAATTTAACAGAATACATTTTAAAAATTACTAAACAAATTTGGGAAGGTAAAGATGTCGAGTCGATATCCAAATATTATTCAGAGAATATCCCTGTAAGATCACCTTTTGGAATAACCTATGGTTTTAAACCTGTTATTGATGCAACTTATAAAACTTTAGACGAATTTCCTGACAGACAATTATTAGGTGAAGATGTAATTTGGAGTGGAAATGACGAAGAAGGATATCATTCATCTCACAGAATTCTGAGCAAAGCTACACATTTAAATGACGGCTATTATGGAAAGAAAACAGGAAACAAAATTGTTTATAGAGTTATAGCTGACTGTGCATGTAAAAATAACCAGGTTTATGATGAGTGGATTGTAAGAGATCAAGGTGCAATGGTACGACAGCTAGGTTATACACCTGAGCAATTTGCAAGGCATTTAATTGATAAAGAAGGTGGCGTATCTAAAGCTATCAAAGTTTTTAATAGAACTTCTGATAAAAAGTCAGAGTATACTCCAGTAAAAGTTAATGAAGTTTCATCAGGTTATTTATATTCCAATATTTTAAAGAAAGTATTTAATAATGATTATAATTTTGAAGATTATGATAGAGCAGCCAGTCTATTTTGGCCAAGTAATAAGGTTGGAAATGGCAGTGAGGATATAATTAAATATTGGAGCTCTTTAAAAAATATATTTTCTGAAATAAATTTTACAGTCGAACATGTTGCATCGTTGGATGAAAAAAATAACAATCAAAAAGCTACTATCAGATGGTTTTTAAGTGGTAAGCATTCTAAAGACAGTGAAGAATATGGAAATAAGACTGATAAAGAATTATTTATAATGGGCATAAATCATGCCGAATTAAAAGGTGATAAAATAATAAGAGAATGGGTATTGTTTGATGAAGTAGCTATTTGGAAACAAATATTAATGTAAAAATTATGGATAAAATTAAAACTACACATGTTGGAAGTCTTCCAAGATCAAAAAAGTTATCCGAGATACTTTTTAAAAAGGATAAAAATGAAGTATTTGATCAATTAGAACTTGATAAAATTATTGAAGAAGATGTAAACAAAATTGTAAAAAAACAAATTGATATTGGAATTGACATTATAAGTGATGGTGAAATGTCAAAAATAAGTTACGCTACCTATGTCAAGGATCGATTGCATGGCTTTAGTGGTGAAAGCGAGAGAAGAGCTCCTAAAGACTTAGATGATTTTCCTTCATATAAAGAAAAAATTGCAAAATCAGGAGGTACACCTACTTATACAAGACCATGTTGTACTGCTGATTTAAAAATTAAAGATACCAAGTCTCTTACTAAAGATATCAGTAATTTAAAATCTGCATTAAAAAAAAATAATCATTCACATGGATTTATTAACTCTGCATCGCCAGGAGTAATTACAAATTTTCTTCCAAACAAATTCTATAAAAATGATGACGATTATTTACAAGCATTATCAAAAATAATGAAAACTGAATACGATGAAATAACAAAAAATGATTTATTTTTACAAATTGATTGTCCAGATCTTGCTCTTGCAAGACATATGACTTTTAAAAATGTATCAGATGAAGAATTTTTAGTTAGAGCAGAAAGACAAATCGAATGTCTTAATGAAGCAATAAAAGATATTGATGCTTCGAAGTTAAGAATGCATATCTGCTGGGGAAATTATGAAGGTCCACATATTCATGATATTGGATTAGAAAAAATACTACCTATTGCATTAAAAGCAAATATCCAAACTTATTTAATTGAAGCTTCAAATCCAAGGCATGCTCATGAATGGGAAGTATTTGAGAACATAAAACTTCCTAATGATAAAATAGTAGTTCCTGGTGTAATAGACTCAACCTCAAACTTCATAGAGCATGAAGAGTTAGTAAAAAATAGAATAATACAGTATTCAAAAGTAATTGATAAAGATCAATTAATGGCTGGAAGTGATTGTGGATTTAGTACTTTTGCTGGCTTTGGAAATGTTGATGAAAATATTGTTTACAAAAAATTTGAATCTTTGGTCGCAGGTGCAGAGCTTGCGTCAAATGCGATTTAAAAAATACTTTTAAATTCCTTTTAGAATATATATCATTTCAATCATAAATTTAAATTTAATGAGGGAAACAAATATGAAAAAAATATTAATATCTTTATTGTTTCTTCTTTTTGGAACTTCTACTTACGCAGATTGTAACATTAAGAGTGGATCAATAAATATTTTAGCTAATGATTTTCCAGCTTTAAGAACTTTTGTGGAAACGGCTAAAGGATGTAAAGGAAGTGCAGATTTTAAAGTCACACACTCATCTGAGCACAATAAGATTGCTGTACCAGCTTTAACTGCAAATCCATCAGAGTTTTCTGCAAGAATTGCAGCAAATAGCTCTATAGTTCCTTTAATGAACCAAGACTTAATTAGACCACTTGATGATCTTGTTAATAAATATGGAAAAGGAATTCAAGATTCTCAATTGATAACAATTGATGGAAAAATAATGGCAGTTGCTTTTATGGCAAATACTCAGCACTTATATTACAGAGAAGATGTTTTAAAAGAATTGGGTATAGCTATTCCAAAAACATATGAAGAAGTAGTTGCAGCGTCAGAAAAAATCAGAGCATCAGGTAAAATGCAATATCCTTACGCAGCAGCTTACAAAGCTGGTTGGAACTTAGCAGAGGAATTTGTAAACATGTATATAGGACATGGTGGTGAATTCTTTAAATCAGGATCGGCTCAACCAAGCATTAACAATGCAAAAGGTGTAGCAACATTAAATATGCTAAAAAAGTTAGCAGGCTTAAGTAACCCAGATTATTTAACTCACGATAGTGAAGCTATTAAAGTTGAATGGGAATCTGGAAATGTTGCATTAATGACTCTTTGGGCATCAAGATCAGGAACATTACTAGATGATGATGGTGATGCAAAAATTACAGCTGCAACTAAATTAACTGGACCAGCAACAGTTGCTGGAGGAAACATACCGGCGGCGACTTTATGGTGGGACGGTTTCACTTTAGCAAAAAATCGATCTGATGCAGATGCAGAGGCAACATTTAGAGCTTTGGCACATGCAGCTGCTAACAAAAAGATGGTTGCAGATGCAGCTGATCAAGCTGTCTGGTTAATTGAAGGTTTCAAACCTGGACCAAAATCAATTGGAGTTATCGAAGCTGTTAAGATGAAAGCTAAACCATATCCAATGTTACCACAGATGGGATTAATGCATGGAGCATTAGGAAGTGAAATTGTTGAATTTTTACAAGGTAAAGAGTCAGCAGAACAAGCTTTAAAAGATGTGGAAGCAGCTTACATGAGTAAAGCAAAAGAACAAGGCTTTCTATAATCAATAAATTTTAAGTGGGGATGAAAATCCCCACTTATTACATTAATGCCTAACAAAACTTTTTTTTGGTTTTTCTTGCCAACTGGATTGGCAATGATTTTATTTATAGGTCTTCCTATTATTTCAACAGGGATACAATCTTTTTATGCACAACATGATCAAGTTGTTAAAGAAGTAAAGAAATGTGATCCTTTTGGATGCACAGTTTCTATAGTAGTTGATCAAGAAAAAACCTCAAAAATTAGAGATGAAAAACCTTTGGGAAAATTTAATGGATTTGGTACTTATATCGATAGAAATCATCTTGCGGTAGAAGAAATTGGAAAATTTTGGAATGAAACAAATAGTTTTGGAGAATTTGTGGATCAAGTTACCAACCTACCCTTTTATAAGGCTCTAATTTTTACTTTAACGTATTGTTTGTTTGTAACCCCTAACGTCTTACTTTTAGGTTTTATTATTGCATTAAGTCTTAATGCAGTAACTAGAAGAATTAGAGGACCATTGATATTTGGAACCATATTACCGATGATTGTAACGCCATTGGTTGGTTCTTTAGTTCTTTTTTGGATGATAGATGCAGAAGGGATTATTGGTGCGAATTTGCAGATGTTGATGGATGATCCTTATTTATCTTTAAAATCCTCAAAAACTCTTACTTGGATAACTATAATAATATATGGAATTTGGCACCATTCACCATTTGCTTTTGTAGTATTTTATGCAGCTTTACAAACTGTTCCTCAGGAACCTGTTGAAGCAGCAATTATTGATGGGGCATCAAGATGGCAGAGAGTAAGACATATTGTTTTGCCTCATATTTATCCTGTAGTTACATTTGTTGCTCTCATTTCATTGATGGATAATTTTAGAGTTTTTGAGCCTATAATTGGTTTCAGTGCTGAAGGAAGTGCTCAATCTTTGTCTTGGTTAATTTATGACAACCTAGTTAATGAGGAAGTAATATTATTTGGTTCGGCCGCAGCCACCTCAATGATGACAATTGTTGGGATAGCTATACTTTTAGCGCCAGTTTTAATAAGAACATGGAAGGAATTTAGGACAGCGAGATAAATGGAATACGGACTTGATAAAAGATCAAATGCTTTAAAAATTTTTAATACAACCTTTATAATAGTTTGGTTATTGGTTGCATGCTTTCCCTTTATTTGGACTTTCTGGGGATCATTTAAAGTAAGAGCTGACTTTTTTTCAAGAGCTGACTGGTGGTATGCTATTACAGCATTCAATACGTTGTTAGAAACTGGAGGAAAGTTTACAACAGATGCTTATAGTCAAGCATGGACTGAAGGAGAGTTTTGGAAAGCATCTAGGAATACAGTTATAGTTACATTTTTTGTTGTAACTATTTCATTGTTCCTTGGAACATTGGGAGCTTATGCTTTATCTAGATCAACGAGAAATTATGCATTTTGGATTTTAATTGCAGCATTAATTTTTAGAGCAATGCCACACATTACTTTAGTCTCTGGTTATTTATTTCCGTTTTTTCAATTACAAATTTGGGGAATACTACCAACGACCATTGTTGTTCTTGTTGCAATAAATCAACCATTTACCTTATGGTTATTGTATTCATTTTTTAAAACTGTTCCTAAAGAACTTGATGAAAGTGCTTTAATTGATGGCTGCTCTTATTTTCAAGCATTTAGACATATCATTATGCCGGTTATGTGGCCTGGAGTAATAACAGCTGGATTATTTAGTTTGATGCTCGCGTATAATGATTTTACAGTGACTGCTCTTTTATTAAATCAGGAAAATCATACTATGGTACCCAAAATCCAAAGTTATCTTGGAACAAATCAACATGAAGGTAATTTGATGTGGGCTGTTTCTGCAGTTGTTTCAGCAACTGCTCCTTTATTTATGTTAGTTATGTTTTTCCAGAGACAAGTAATCAGCGGATTAACAGCTGGTGCTGTAAAAGGATAATGATTTTCAAAGCTATTTTATTTGGTTCTATTGGAACTTTAGCGGAGACATCAGATCTTCAAAGAAATGCATTCAATGAAGCTTTTAAAATAAGTGGATTAAACTGGTTCTGGAATGAAGATATATACAGAAAACTATTGTCAAAATCAGGAGGAACTACAAGGATTAATGATTTCGCAGAAGAAACTAGTGTTGATATTGATGGAAAAAAAATAAGAAATTTAAAAACCAAAATTTTCAATGAATATCTAAACAGACACAAAGTTGAGCCTAGAGATGGTGTAAAAGAAATAATTCAATTTTGTAAAAAGAACAAAATAAAAATTGGGCTTGCTAGTTCAACAACGAGTAACAACATCAATTCTATTTTTAATTCGTTAAGAGGAAGAATTGAAAAAAAAGATTTTGATTTTATCGGCAATAATGAATTCATATTAAGAGAAAAACCATATCCCGATATTTATAATTACGCTTTAAAATACTTGAATATTAACTCAGACGAATGTGTGGCGATTGAAGATACAGAAGAAAGTTTAAATTCTGCTTTAAGTGCAGATATAAAATGTATTGCATTTCCTGGAAAATATCACACTCAATACGAATTTGATGGTAACTATTTAAAGGTTAATAAATTATCAAAAAAAATCTTTAATAAATAATATCCCTAGTGATGTAAAAAACTATACCTGACATAAATATTATAATAAAAATATTTATGTATTTCCAAAAGCTTCTATTATTTAATTTGTTTGAAAAAATCTTAGATAAGTATCCTAAAGAAAAGAAAAATAAAAAAGAAGCTATAGAAGCGCCTATTCCGAAGTAAATTTTACTTTCGATATTAAAAGATTTTGAGAAATTTCCTAAAAAAAATACAGTATCAGAATATACGTGTGGATTTAAAAATGTAAATCCTAAGGTTCTAAGAAAGATATTAAATGTACCTTGTGATATGACGTTATTTTTAAATTCTAAATATTTAAATTTAAAAATTTCTTTGATTTTTCCATAAATAAAAAAAGACAAAAATGTAATTAAAAGGATATTTAAAATTAGATCCACCGTATTATTAAAAAAATTAGAAAAATAATTAAATAAGAAGATACCTAAGAAAATTAAAATCAAATCAGATAAAGAACAAACTAAACAAACTAAAAATATATATTGTTTCTTTAGTCCTTGCTCTATTACAAAAACATTTTGTGGTCCTACTGCAAAAATTAATGTTAAACCAGTCAAAAAACCCAAAAAAAAGAAAAGACATGTTTAAGTATCTGATTTTTTATCGGCCACAAAACTTACTAAAATAATTAATATTAAAAAGGGTATACAAATAAAGTTCATCATTTTCCATCCAATAGAATTTAATAAAATTCCAGCAGATAAACTGGCCAAGGCCATAGTTGAAAAAACAATTAAATCATTTACGCCTTGTACTTTAAATTTTTCTCCTTTGTTATAGGTCAAAACCACTAGGCTAGTACCTGATATAAATAAAAAATTCCAACCGAGACCTAAAAAAATTAATGAGAGCATATAATTGAGATATGTCTGTTCAAATAAACTTAAAAGAACTGTGATAAAAAAAAATAAAACTCCACCATAAATTATTGTACTGTGACCATATTTTTTTATTAAATTACCTGTTATTAGTGAAGGTAAAAACATTGCAACCACATGAAATTGTAATACTAATCCAGTTTCTTTTAAGCTCATATTTTCCATAACATGCATACTTAAAGGAGTTGCTGTCATTAAAAATGACATTACTGCATAAGCAAAAGCAGCTGCAGTAATTGCTTGTAAAAATCTTGGTTGTAATACGATAAATTTTAAATTTCTTATATTTCCTTCATTTAAACTATCCTCTTGAACATTTTCGACATTTTTAAAAAAAAATAAAAAAACTCCTGGCATAAAAGATAAGAAAGATAATAAAAGATAAGAACCAACATACAATTGATCTTGGATTAAATCTTTTGTGTAATTTGCAAGACTTATGCCTAAAAATGCAGAAACAATTCCTGCCATTAGAAGGGTAGAAATTGCTTTTGGTATTTTATCTTTTTCAACACTTTCGGCTGCTGCAAATCTATATTGATGATTAAATGCAGCTCCCATTCCAAGAATTAAGCAAGATAAACAAAATAAATTAAAACTTTTCTGACTGATTGCAAAAGCGGCAAGAAGGGCTGAACAAGAACTTCCTATTGCCGCAAAGACAAATCCATTTCTTCTACCAATTTTACTCATGATATTTGCTGCCAAAATTGTAAAGCTTGCTGTTCCAACTACGAATAAAGCAGTTGGCAAGGTTGATAAAGATTGATTTGAACTAATTTGGGAACCAACTATTCCACTGAGAAATACTGTTATTGTTGCTGTAGTAAAACCGAATATTTGACTTAAAGTAAGTAAAGATAAATTTCTATTCATAATTAGCGTCAATATATATCTGCTGTTATTTAAATATCTATATAGATGTTTTGATATTTAATATAGAAGATATTATTTAGATTATGATTGGAATATTAGGTGGCATGGGAACTCAAGCGGGCTTGGACTTTTGTGATAAGCTTGCAAAATTAAACAGAGGTAAATTAGATCAAAAATATCCAATGTTTGTTCTTTATAATAAATCAAATACACCACAAAGAGCAGAAAATTTAGGACAATACAAAAATGTTTTAAAAGAATTAATTGCTGGTTGTCGAATGTTGGAAAAAAACAAATGTAAATTTATTGTAATGCCTTGTAACACAGCGCATTACTGGCATGAAGATATTCAAAAAAAAATATCTGTACCATTTTTAAGCATGCCAAAAGAAGTTTATTTAAATACAAAAAAAAAATTTAAAAAAAATTCAATTATAGGATTATTAAGTACTGAAGCCACTTTAGATACAAAAATATATCATAAGTATTTTGAAAAAAATTATAATTTAATAAGTCCAAATGAAAGATTGCAAAAAAATTCGGTAAATATTGCTATAAAGTATGTCAAAAAAGGTAAAGTAAAAGATGCCGAAAAAGTGTTAAGACCTGCAGTTAGATTTTTAATGAAAAAAAAATGTAAGAAAATAATACTAGGTTGCACCGAGCTTCCAATTGCAATTTTTGCATATAAATCGTTTAAAAGAGCAAAAGATTCTAAATTATTTATAGACCCAAATCTTTTGTTAGCTCAAGTTTGTATGAAAAAATATAAAAAAAGTTAATTTTTTAAAAGTAAAATAAAGAGTGAAAAGATATCTTATAATTATATTTTCTGATCTTGATGGCACCATACTTCACAAAAGAAACTTCAAATTTGACAAAATAAAAAAATATATAAAAAAACTAATTTCTCACAAAATTATTCTTGTTCCAAATACTAGTAAAACAGAACTTGAAATTAAGGATTTTATAAAAGAATTAGGTGTAAAATTGCCCTTTATTTGTGAAAATGGATCTGCAATTTACAATTTAAATCTAATCAATTCTAAATTACCAAAAAAAATAATACTTAGCAGAAACATAGAAAATATTTATGAAATATTGAATGAAATTCCTTATAAATTTAGAAAAAAAATTATTGATTTGAGAAAAATTGATAAAAAAAAACAATTAAAAATTTTTGGACTTCCAGAAAATAAACTTAATGCTGCATTGAAAAGGAAATTTACAATCCCCGTAAAATTTAATGGAAATATTAATGAAAAAATAAAATTTAATTCTCAAATAAAAAAATTAGGTCTTAAAATTCAGCATGGGGGTAGAATCTCTAACCTTGGTGATAAAGTTGATAAATCTAAAGCAATTAACTTATTCTTAAAATTGGTTAAAAGTAAAATTAAAGATCCTATCAAAACTATTGGTGTTGGGGATAATAATAATGATATAAAAATGCTTAAAAATACTGATATTCCATGCTTAGTTTTTAATCAGCATTTTAAGACAACTAACTTAAATATAAAAAAATTAATAATTTCTAGCAAGCCATCTCCTCAGGGCTGGGCTGATGTGATCAAAAAGGCGATGCTTAAAATAAAATAATATGATTAATACCTGCAATGAGTGAATTTTCACAAAATGGAATTGTCTCAACATTGCATGATTTTGGGACCAAATCCACCAAAGAAATAGAAGGAGAGCTATTAAAATTTTCTAGTGAGAGAAAAATGGAACTAATTTTACCATGTCTCTTCTCAGAGATTGAAGGTGATGCTTTACCCAATATCGTTACAGAAATAAAAAAAACTAATTATTTAAATCACATAATTATAGGTCTCGATAAGGCAAACGAGGATCAAGCTAGAAAGGCATGGACTTTTTTCGAGCAACTTGAAACACCTTTTACAATTTTATGGAATGACGGACCCAATTTAAAAAAGTTAGATAAAGAATTAAAAAAAAAGGATTTAGCCCCAAGTGAAAAAGGTAAGGGTAGAAATGTATGGTATTGTATAGGAATGTCCATTGCTAGAGATACGGCAAGATCTGTGGCTTTACATGATTGTGATATAAAAACTTATGACAGGCGAATGCTAGCTAAATTGTTTTATCCTGTTGTAAATCCTCTTTTTAATTTTGAGTTTTGTAAAGGATATTATCCAAGAGTTGCTGATGGTAAAATGAATGGCAGAGTTGCAAGATTATTGGTTTTTCCTTTACTGACAGCTTTGGAAAAAACTATTGGTAAAAGTGATTATCTAGATTTCATGAAATCCTTCAAATATCCTCTCGCAGGGGAATTTTCATTTAGGCGTAATGTTTTACCTGAATTAAGGATTTCCTCTGACTGGGGTATAGAAATTGGAATTTTATCTGAAATGCAAAGGAGTTATTCTCCACAAAACATATGTCAGGTTGATCTTGCAGAAACTTACGATCACAAGCACCAGAAACTATCTATTGATGATGAAACAAAAGGTTTGTCTAGAATGTCTATAGACATAATAAAAACTTTTATTAAAAAATTAGCCACGCAAGGACATTCTTTTAGTAGAGAAAATTTTAGATCTTTGAAAGCAACTTATTATAGGTCAGCTTTAGATTTAATTGATATATATAGAAGTGATGCACAAATGAATGGTCTAAAATTCGATTCTCATATCGAAGAAAAGGCAGTTGAACTTTTTGCGATAAATATAATGAAAGCTGGTGAAGCATTTTATTTAAATCCTATGGATACACCATTTATTCCAACTTGGAGCAGAGTTAAAAGTGCTATTCCTGATTTTTTAGATAGGCTTCAAGATGCTGTAAATGAAGATAACAAGCAATACATTTAATTTTTTTTTTTATTACAAACAAAAAATAATTTTCTTGGAAAAGAGCCTTCTTCGAAATAATCAATAGACAAATTTTCATATCCATTTATTAAATTTTGAATTGTTTTTTTTGAAAAAAAATGAATTATAAAACCATCTATTTCATATAAATCTTCTCCTCTATGAATTCCTTTTTTATAGTCCCCATCATCAGTATTTCTGACTGTGTAAATATTTATTCCTCCTGGTTTTAAAATTCTATGAATTTCGCTATTAAGTTTGTCCAAATCTTTCTGGGTTAAAGCCATGCAATAAAGCATATGTGAATAACAAGCATCAACTGAATTACTTTGAAACGGCAAGTCCTCTCTTATGTCAAATTTTAATGTAGAAATTGAAGATGTTAGATTTTCATTTTTTATTTTTTCATTGATAACTTTAATTCCATTTTCACTATAATCTAATGCTGTTACATTTATCGAATTCTTTGCAAAATAAATGCTATCTCTTCCTAGACCCGCTCCTAACTCAACAATTTTAGAATAATTGTTTTCTTTGAAAATATTTAAAGCTTTTTTTGCAGGTAAACTTGGTTCTAAACCAAACATCTCAGGCTTATTTGAGAAATTACTTTCCCAATGCTGAGATTGTCGGTTTAAAATATTTTTATCCAATTTACTTAGAAGGGTCTGGAACCTTTCTTAAATAAGGTTTCACAGTTTCCCATCCATCAGGATATATTTTTTTTGCCTCATCATCTTTAATTGCTGGCAAAATAACAACATCTTCACCTTTTTTCCAATTAGCAGGAGTAGCTACTTTGTGTTTAGCTGTTAACTGCATAGAGTCTATTGCTCTTAAGATCTCTAAAAAGTTTCTTCCAGTTGCCATAGGATATGTAAGATATAAACCAATTCTCTTATCGGGTCTGATTACAAAAATTGTTCTAACAGTTTCATTGTCAACTGCTGTTCTACCCATTGATGTTGTGCCGGCATCACCTTCCAACATGTTAAAAAGTTTTGCAACTTTTAAGTCTTCATCAGCTATAATTGGATAATTTGGTTTTGTGCCAGATACATCTTTAATATCATCTAACCATTTTTTATGATCCTCTACTCCATCAACGCTTAAACCAATCACTTTTACATTTCTTTTATCGAACTCGTCTTTCATCAAACCTAGAGCACCAAGCTCTGTTGTGCAAACTGGTGTAAAATCTTTAGGGTGTGAAAAAATAACTCCCCAACTATCACCTAGCCATTCGTGGAAAGAAATATCACCTTCAGTAGTTTTAGCTTGAAAATCAGGACACATACTATTTATTTTTAACATTGTCTCCTCCTTATAAAAAAAATATTATATGAAAGATTGTTTTACTAAGCAAACTTTTATAAAGTAAGGCAATTATGATATTTGAACAACTTTTTGATCAAAAATCTTCAACATACACTTATATAATTGCAAGTGGAGAAGGTAGAGAAGCATTAATAATTGATCCGGTTATTGAGCATTCAGATGAGTACTCAACTATTTTGAAAAATTTAGATCTTAAACTTGTCAAAGTAATTGATACACACATTCATGCTGATCATATTTCAGCATTAAATGAATTAAATAAAAGAACAAACTGTATAAGGGTTATGGGAGAAAAATCTAAATCAGAAGTTATAGATCTAAGAATTAAAGATGGTGAAAAAATTAAAGTTGAAGAAGTTGAACTGCAAGCAATTTATACTCCTGGTCATACTGATTGCTCATATAGTTTTTTGATGAATGATAGAGTTTTTACTGGAGATACACTTTTAATAAATGGAAGTGGTAGAACAGATTTTCAAAATGGTAATGCTTACGATGCTTACGATTCTATATTTAATAAGTTATTAAAGTTACCTGAAAAAACTTTTGTATTTCCGGCCCATGATTATAATGGTAAGAAATTTTCCACAATTGAAAATGAAAAAAATAATAATCCAAGATTGCAAGTAAGCTCGAAAGAAGAATATGCGGATATAATGAACAATCTAAATCTTGCAAATCCTAAAATGATGGATGTCGCAGTTCCAGCTAATGTAAAAGGGCTTACTTTAGACAATATTAATTAACTTTAAATTTCAACATAAGTAACTATATAGGCTGTCTATGAATGACTTTTTGCAATCTATTATTGACAGAGATCCAGCTGCAAAATCTAAGTTAAGTTTAATTTTAACTTATCCTGGAGTTAAAGCGATATTTTTTCACAAAATTGCAAATTTTTTTGCTACTGCAAAATTTGATCTTATCGCAAGAATTATTTCTCAGTTTTCTCGTTTCTTGACCGGTATTGAAATACACCCTAGAGCAAAGATTGGAAAAAATTTATTTATTGATCATGGTATGGGCGTTGTAATTGGAGAAACATCAGACATCGCAGACAATGTAACTATTTATCATATGGTCACTTTGGGTGGAATATCCCCAAGTATTAATTCAAATGATCAAAGAGAAGTTAAGAGACACCCTACTCTTCATGACAACGTTGTAGTTGGTTCAGGTGCTCAAATTTTAGGGCCAGTAATAGTTGGAAAAAATGCTAAAATTGGTGCGAATGCAGTTGTCACAAAAAATGTTCCTGAAAATGCTGTTATGGTTGGAATACCTGCAAAGAATGTTGGAACAGCAACTGAAGAATTTAAACCTTATGCTGTTACAAATGGCAGTGAGGAAAAAGAATAATGAAAAATTACAAGGATGATTTTATCCAATCAATTGGAAATACTCCTTTAATAAAACTTAAAGCTGCATCTGAGATAACTGGTTGTAATATTTATGGTAAAGCTGAATTTTTAAATCCAGGAGGATCTGTAAAAGACAGAGCAGCACTTGCTCTTATAAAAGACGCTGAAGAAAAAAAATTAATATCTAAAGGTGGAACAATTGTTGAAGGCACTGCTGGAAATACTGGGATTGGATTATGTTTATTAGGAAATTCACTAGGTTACAAAACTATTATTGTAATGAACGATAATCAAACTCAAGAAAAAAAAGATACATTAAAAAATATTGGAGCAGATCTAAAATTAGTTCCACCAAAACCTTACAAAGATGAAAATAACTTTGTTAAAGTTGCTGCTAGAATAGCTGAGGAGCTAAAAAGTTCAAATAATCACGGAGTTGTTTGGGCAAACCAATTTGATAATACCGCAAACTCTAAAGGTCACTACAATACAACGGGTCCTGAAATATGGGGGCAAACGGAAGGAAAAGTTGATGGATTTGTATGTTCTTCTGGAACTGGTGGAACTATTGGTGGAGTAAGTAGTTTTTTAAAAGAAAAAAATAAAGATATAAAAATTTATCTATCAGATCCAAAAGGATCATCTCTTTACAATCATATTGAAAACGGAGAGCTAAAAGCTGAAGGTGGATCAATAACTGAGGGTATTGGATCCAGTAGAGTAACTGCTAATTTTGCAGAAGCAAAAATAGATGGAGCTTTTTCAATTGAAGATAAAGAATCTTTGCCAATACTATATGATTTAATCAAAAATGAGGGTTTAAGTCTTGGAACAAGTTGTGGAGTAAATATTGCGGGCGCAATAAGATTGGGGAAAAAATTAGGACCAGGAAAAACTATAGTCACTATTCTTTGCGACAAATCAGACAGATACAACTCAAAGATGTTTAATAAACCTTTTTTAATTGAAAAAGGTTTACCTTATCCTGATTGGATATAATCGCGCATACCAGAACTGTAATAAAATCATTACAACTATATATTATAATTATTTTAGATTAAGAGTTGGATAAATTATGAAAAGATGTTTAATAACACTAATATTTTTAACAATATCAAGCGTTAGTTTTGCTGAACAAGGGCAGATTAAACAAAACGGTTTTTTTGCAGGTACATCAAAAGTTTTAGGTGACGATAAAGGTAATTTTACAATTATCTATGATGGAATGCTGGGTTTAAAAGCATTAGATGGAACGACTTTTGGAGATAAATCTTCAATGAGATGTGTCGGTTCAATAGTTGGTTTTGCAGGACAAGGATATGAAAGTGGTACTTGCGTAAATAAATTTGAAGATGGTGGTACAGCAACTTCACAATATAAAGGTGTTTTTGGAAAAATGTTGAGATGGAAATATGTAAGTGGAACCGGGAAGTATAAAAATATATCAGGTGGTGGAACTGCGACTATAAAAGGTATGAATTCTGCACAGGAAGGGATTGTTCATTCTTACAATGAAATTACAGGAAATTACAATTTAAACTAAAGAGAAATATGTCAATTTTAGAAAAACTAAACAAAGCAATAATGGAAAAGGACGGGGCTGCAGCTGGAGAGTTAGTGCATGATGAATATAAGATGTTTTCTCATCTTAAAGGCGAATATGTGCATATGGGTAAAGAAGGTATGATAGAAGCTGTGAGCAAAGGAATGATGAGTCCTGTTAAACATAGAATTCTTTTTGAAAATGATGAGATAGGTTTTGATCATTCTTATGTAACTTATCAAGATGGAAACACAGAAGCGTTAATGTGTTGTTGGAAGTTCAAAGATGGAAAAATCATCGAAGTAGAAACTGGCGCAACAAAATTACCAAAAGAATAAATTTAGGAGGATTATGAGTGGAGCAGAAACAAAAAGTTTCGATAAACCAGATCAGGAATTTAAACAATTTGACAATGCAGACATGTACCATGTGAATGTTGGTGGACAGAGATTAGTACAAATTAAACTTCAACCAGGTTGGAAATGGTCAAAAGATGTTAAACCAAAAATAGACTCTGATGCTGCAAGTTGTCAGGCAAATCATATTGGGGTTATTGTAAAAGGAACAGTATGTGCAAAACATGACGATGGAACAGAAATTACTTATACCGCTGGTAGCGCTTACTCAGTTAAACCAGGTCATGATGCATGGGTAGTTGGTGATGAGCCAGTTATTGCATACGAGTTTGGTGGAGTGTGGGGCGAATAATGGTGAAGATGGTAGGAAGTTTTGAAGTAAAAGATTGGGATCACTGGAAAAAATCTTTTGATGCCCATAAAGAACCTAGGGAAGCAGCTGGTATAAAAACAGTTTATGTTGGAAATGAAATAGATAATCCAAATAAAGTTCACATAGTCATGGAGACTCCTGCAGCAGATACAATGCAAAAATTTATGCAAGACCCAGATAATGCTAAAGTAATCGAAGAATCTGGACACAAACAAGAAACAACTATAATGAGCGTTTGCTCAGATTAAAACAAACTGAAAGGTAATATGAAATACTATATGGTAACTCACACATTTAAATCTAAAGAAATGAAAGAAAAATTTAATGAAACTTTAGGCGGAATGACTAGAGAACAAATAATTGAGTCATCAACAAGTGATAAGGCCAAATGTCAAATGACATACTACACTCCTGATGAGACAATGACTATGTTCTGTCATTGGATGGCTGAAAGCACCGATGCTATTAATGAGCAACTTTCTGCTATGAATGATTTTTTTGAACCACATCAATTTACAGAGGTAAAAGAGGAAGTATTCAATTTTAATAGTTAAACAATATAGGAAAATTTATGAAAAAAATTATAGTCGTATTATTCTTAAGTATCTTTACTTCAAATTGCTTTGCAGATGGTCATGTAAAGAGAATATTATCAACAAGTGAAACTGGCATGGGAAATGAAATTGTTTATCCATCGGGTAAAGCAAAAATAACAGCTTTTGAATTTACTGTCCCTGTAGGAGCTCCAGTAAAACCTCACACACACTCCTTTCCAGTACTAATAATGATCCAACAAGGTGAAATTGAGCTTACGATGGATGGCAAAACCAAAGTTTATAAGGCTGGTGATGCATTTGTTGAGGATGTCGGTATTGCACATGAATCGCGAAATATAGGTAATGTTCCTGCTAAAGCAATAGTAGTTGCAATCGGCGTTGAAGGTCAAAAGATTGTAAATCCTGTTAAATAGAAAGTAAAAAAAATGATAATTAAAATAGAAGAAAATATAAAATCACTTTCGTCATGGATGAATATGGTAAAAGCGAATGCTGAAAAAATTAAAGGATTTGGTGCTACTATTATTTTTGCAGGTGTATCTAAAGAAGACCCTACAAAATTTACTGTAATCGTTAAGTACGCAACCATGGAAGGTTTTGAAGCATTTAAAAATGACAAAGAACTTCATGCAGCAAGAGCTGAAGCGGGTGTGGATTTAGATTCAGCAAAGGTTACACTAATGCATGAAGATTTTATGGAAAATTTTAGTGGATAAACAATCAAAATAAAGAAAGGATAAAAGATGGAAACAGAAACACTAGTAGTAGCTCATTTAAAAGAAGGTATGTTAGAAAAGTTTATGGGCTTTATGCAATCAGATGCTGGTATGGCAGAGAGATCGAAAGTTGCAAATGTATCAAAAACAATTGGAACAGTTGCACCTGACAAAAAAACAGTGATGTTTAAAATTTTCGTCACTGATAAAGCTGCACTTAAAGCGTTTATAGATGGAAGCAATCCAGTATCAGCTCCTATTATGAATGAAGTTATGGAAAGTTACAGTATCTACGAGTTAAATAAAGTAGATATGTAATAACTTTTGTAATAGGATTTGTAATGCCTTCGGGATATATCATACTAAACATTAACGTTTTAAATCCTGAAAATTACAAAGAGTATTTGGAAAAAGCTCCTCCAACTGCTCAAAAGTTTGGTGGTGAATACATCATAAGAGGTGGCGAAAATGAAGTCATAGAGGGTGAGTGGAAATATCCAAGAACTGTTGTTATTAAATTCCCCTCTTATGAAAAAGTTTTTGAGTGGTACAATTCAGAAATATATAAACCTATCAGACAAATTAGATTAGA
>CACKTH010000010.1 GCA_902603045.1 uncultured Pelagibacteraceae bacterium
AGGCTCAATTGCTCATGTCGAAATGCTTCACAAACAGAAAATTATAAATTTCAGAATAAAGAATAAAATAATCTGGGGATTAAAAAGAATTAAAAATGAAATTGTAAAAAAAAAGTTTAATTTTGATTATGATTTAGAGGATATTCATATGAATATAGAAAATAGATTATTTGAACTGATTGGTGATGATGCTGGATATGTTCATACTGCCAGATCTAGAAACGATCAGGTAATTACCGACCTAAAATTATGGTTAAAAGAAGCAACAAAAAAAATAATAATTTTATTAGATAATACAAATTCAAATATTCTAAATCTTGCACAAAAAAATATCAGAACAATTATGCCAGGATTTACACATTTAAAAAATGCACAACCATTATCTTTAGCACATTATCTATTAGCATATGTTGAAATGTTTAAGAGAGATAAGATAAAATTTAAGAATAATTTAGAGTTTTTAGATGAAAATCCTTTAGGTGTAGGGGCTTTATCTGGTACTTCTTTTAAAATTGACAGAAATTTTACAACAAAAAAACTTAAATTTAAAAAGCCAACAAATAATTCTGTAGATACTGTATCTGACAGAGATTTTGTTTTAGACTTTTTATATTCTTCTCTAGCTTGTTCTTTACATATCTCCAGAATTGCTGAAGAACTCATAATTTGGAATTCTGATGCATTCAATATGATAACTTTGAATGATAAGTTAGTAACCGGTTCTTCTATAATGCCACAAAAAAAGAATCCTGACCCACTGGAATATTTGAGAGGTAAAACTGGAATATTCGTGGGAAATATAAATTCTATGATTTCAATATTAAAGGGTTTACCTTTATCATATTTTAAAGATCTACAGGATGACAAAGAAATTGTTTTTAAAACAAATGATCAATTAAAAATATCACTATCATTATTGAATGATGTAGTAAAAAATTTAATAATAAATAAAAAAAGTATGCTGTCCCTTGCGGGAGAAGGATTTACCACAGCTACAGATTTAACTGATTATATTGTAAGAGAGCTTGGATACCCATTTAGAAAGGCATACACACAAACAGCAAAAATAATCAATTTAGCAGAAAAAAAAAATAAAAAACTTCACGAACTAGAATTAAAAGAAATAAATCAAATTGAGCCAAAACTAACTTTAAATGTTTATAAAATACTAGATCTAGAAAATTCGATTAATTCAAAAAAATCATATGGTGGAACTTCTTTTGAGAACGTCAAGAAAATGATAAAAAAAGCAAAAAATGGGTAAAAAAATTTTAATTATTATACTTTGTTTATACTTTGTAGCTGCATGTGGACGTAAAGGTGATCCAGAATATAAATCTGAATTAATTAAAAATATTCAAAAAGTATTATGAAATATATAAAAGATAAATTTTTTATTGAAAGAAAAAACATTAGGAGTCTAACAAAAAAATTTAATACACCTCTATACTGCTACTCTTATAAAAATTTAAGAGAGAATATAGAGAGTTTTAAAAAAGCTTTTAAGGAAATTAGACCTTTAATTTGTTTTTCTGTAAAATCTAATTCTAATATTTCATTATTAAAAGAAATAAAAAAATTAAGCCTTGGAGCAGATGTGGTTTCGAAGGGTGAATTATATGCGTCACTTAAAGCTGGTATTAATAAAAATAAGATAGTTTTCTCTGGAGTTGGTAAAACAAAAGATGAGATTGAGTACGCAATTAAACAAAAAATATTATTAATAAATTCTGAATCTTTGAGTGAAGTTTTGGCGATTGAAGCGGCTGCAAAAAAATTAAATACAGTTGTTAATATAGGCTTAAGATTAAATCCAGATACAGATGCTGAAACACTAAAACAAATTTCTACTGGCAAAAGTGAAAATAAATTTGGAGTAGACAAAAAGACGTTTCTAAAAATTATTAATTTGATGAAAAACTCAAAATTTATCAACATCAAATGTTTAAGTGTTCATATTGGTAGTCAAATTTTAAATCACAAACCCTATGAAAGAATGCTGAATGTTCTTGACAAACTTTTAAGAAGTTTAGATTATAAATTTGAGTTTATTGACTTAGGTGGCGGGATGGGAATTAATTATGATAATAAAACAAAAAAACTCAATTATTTAAAATATAAAAAATCAATAATTAAATTTAAAAATAAGTACAATTGTAAAATAATTTTTGAACCTGGAAGGTCTATAATTGGAAATGTTGGTATACTTGCAACTAAAGTAATTTATTTAAAACATAATAAGACGAAAACATTTGTGATACTGGATGCAGCAATGAATGATTTAATAAGACCGGCTTTATATAATGCAAAACATAGAATAATACCATCCCTAAGAAATAAATCGCGATCAAAAAAAATATTAGAATTTGTTGGCCCAGTATGCGAAACAACTGATAAATTTTTAACAGAAAGGAAATTTCAGAATATAAAAGAAAATGATATTATGATTATTTGTGATACAGGCGCATATGGTTACTCATTATCATCTAATTATAATCTTAGATTAAGGCCTGCTGAAATTTTGATTAAAGGAAATAAAGTACAGATTATTAGAAAAAGACAAAAAATATCAGATATAATCTAACTTTGAATTGTAATGAGAAATATCCTATTTAAAAGTATATTTTTTTCAGGATTAACAGCCATATGCATTATTTTTCTTCCGTCATTAATATTACCAAAGAAAATAACTCTTTTTGGAGGTAAACTTTTTGGATACTGGTCCTCGTTCTGTTTAAAAATTTTTTACTCAACTAGCATAGTAATTAAAGGTCAAGAAAACATAATTAGTAACGAGAACTACTTTATTGCATGCTCTCATCAATCAATGTTTGAAACCTTTTTTTTGCAGACAATATTTAATTCGCCAATTTTTATTCTTAAAAAAGAACTATTAAATATTCCAATATTTGGTTGGTATTTAAGAAAGATAGACTCTATTTCTGTAAATAGAAATAAAGTTTCTAAAGAAAACCTTAATTTTACAGAAAAAATTAAACAAGCTATGGAGAAAACAAAAAGACCTGTAATAGTTTTTCCCCAAGCTACTCGAGTTCAACCAGATGAAATTATTCCCTTTAAAAAGGGAGTTGGAAGAATTTACAGAGAATTAAATGTAAAATGTCAACCTGTTGCAATTGACTCTGGAAGAGTATGGCCAAAATCTGGAAGTATAGTACCCAATAAAACAATTACTATTTCTATTTTAAAACCAATTAATACAGGTATTGAGGAAACAGAATTTGTAAAACTATTGCAAAAAGAAATATATTCAGAGCTTGGTCTTGCTAACTAACCTTTCATAGGCATTACAACATAAATACTATCAAAGTCTGCAGGATCTTTTATTAAAGCAGGAGACCCGGTATCTTTCAAATATATTTCAATGTTATCCCCATTTAATTGGGATGCTATATCAAGTAAATATCTAGAGTTAAAACTTATATCTAAATCTGTCTCAAATTTTACTGATAGGCTTTCTTTACCATCACCACTGTTAGTATTATTAACTGATAAATCTAAATTATCTTTAGTCAAATTAAATTTTACACCGTCTTTTTTATCTAGAGAAACTGATGCTACTCTATCTACAGAATTTAAAAAAGATTTTAAATCAATTTCTAATTTTTTTTGATTTTCTCTAGGGATAACTTGAATATAATTAGGGAATTTTCCATCGATTAGTTTTGATATCAAAACACTGTTATTAAGTTCAAATTTAATTTTAGATTTAATGTTTGACACTTTAACTTCACCATCATAATCCTCTAAAAGAGAACATAATTGAAATATAGTTTTTTTTGGAAGTATTATTGGTTCGAATTGAATTTTACTTTTTAGTCTTACTTTTGAAATAGACATTCTGTGGCTATCCGTTGCTGCTGCTGTCAAGAAAATTTTGTCATCTATTTGAGTCTGGTGGAAAAAAATACCACTAAGATAATGTCTTGTTTCATCATTCGAAATCGAAAATTTACATTTGTTTAAAAGTTTTAATAAATCTTTTGAATTTATAGAAAATTCATTTTCATTAAAATTTTCATCAGTAATTGGAAATTCAGATGCATTAATTGAATTTAAATTGAATAGAGATTTATTTGACTCCAATTGTAATTTACTTTCCCCAGTGTTTTCAAAATTTATCTGACTACCAGAGGGTATTTTTCTAACAATATCAAACATAATTGATGAAGAAGTAGTTGTTTTGCCCTCATCAAAAATTTTTATATTTGATATTTCATTTACAAAGATTAAATCTAAATCTGTTGCTGTAATTTTTAACTTTGAATTTGCTGCCTCTATCAAAATATTTGAAAGAATAGGTAAAGTGCTTCTTTTTTCTATTACACCCTGACAGTAACCTAAAGATTTTTGCAAATCTTGTTGATTAACACTAAATTTCATTTTCTTGTTTGTATAATATTTTATTCTTTAGGCTATCAATACTTAAATTTAATTCATTATCATCTTTTCTTAATTTCTCTATTGTTTTAACTGAATGAATAACGGTTGTGTGGTCCCTATTAGCAAATGATCGACCAATCTCTGGTAAAGATTTAGATGTCAACATTTTTGCCAAATAAATAGCAGTTTGTCTTGGTCTTACGAGATATCTTGACCTTCGTGGAGAAAGCATTTCATTTTTACTTATTTTAAAATATTTACAGACTATTGTTTGAATATTGTCTATATCAACTTTATTTTCTGTTAAATTTAATAAATCTTTTAATATTACTTTTACCTCTGACATTGAAGGTATTTTTCCATAAATTCTTGAGAAAGATACTATTCTATTAAATGCACCTACAAGTTCTCTGATACTAGTGTTAACTTCAGTACTGATAAATTTTATGATTTCGTCACTGATTTTAATATTATTTGGATCATGAATTCCAAGATCTTCATTTTTGGATTTTATTATATTATATCTTAATTCATAATCAGCATTTTGAATATCAACTACTAGTCCTCCTGAAAATCTAGATTTAATTCTCTCTTGTATTCTAGTTAATTTGTTTGGTGGTCTATCAGCTGATACAATAATTTGTGATCCTTTCTCTAGCAAAACATTAAATGTGTGGAAAAACTCTTCTTGCATAGCTTCTTTTCCATTCATAAATTGAATATCATCAATCAAAAATATGTCAGTATTTCTAAAATACTCTTTAAACTTAACCATATCGTTAGATTTTATAGATTTTACAAATTGATACATAAATCTTTCAGCTGAAATAAACATTACTTTATTTTTTTCTTTCAAACTTAATCCAATTGCATTTAATAAATGTGTCTTACCCATTCCAACTCCACCATAAATATATAGAGGATTATAATGAGCTATTTGTTCTGAGACTTTTTTTGCAGCTTCAAAAGCTAGTTTATTACTTTTCCCTAGCAAGAAATTCTCAAAGTTCTTGTTTGGATCAATTCGATTATATTGAAGATATGAAACTTTAATAAATGAAACCTTTTCATTATCAAATGTATTATCTTGTTTTATTTCATTATTATTATTAGTCTTTGTATTCTCGATAATTACAAACTCTATTCTGGAAATATCTTTTTTATACAATTTAATTATTTGTAATATTTGATCTAAATATCTTGAGGTTACCCAGTCTCTGATAAATCTTGTCGAAACGGATAATAAAACATAATTTTTAAACTCATCAACTAAATCAATTTTTTTTAACCAGCTATCATAAATCTCAGAACCAAACTTATTTTTCATTTCATTTTGTAATAATTTCCAATCAATCTTATTAATATTGTCTGATTTAATGTTAGTGAGATTATTTTTCATGAGGGTCTGTTAAACTCCTATTTATAATTCAATGCAATAAATTTATTTTTATTCTGTAAAAAAAATAAAATTTATAATTGTATAAATTAATAATTGAATCTCTTTTTAAGGACTTAAAATTAGTAATCTTAAATTTACTTTTTTTATTTTTTTTTTATCTTGGGACTAAAAAATTAAAATATTCTTTTTTTAATTGAAAAAATAATCTCTAGGGTTGTAATTTCTTTGGGTAAACTAAAAGTTGTTATAAGGAATTTATTTTTTTTGTTATTCTAGAAATATTTCTTGACGCGTTTTGCTTTTTTATGACCCCTGTCTTTGCAATTTTCATCAATTCAGAGTTTAATTTTGGCAAGAAAGCTAAGGCTTCTTTTTTGTCTTTTTTATCAAGAATTAAATTCATTTTTTTTATTGCAGATCTAAACCTGCTTTTTCTAGACTTATTTACAGTTGTTTGACGTGATATACGTCTTATTCGTTTAATAGCTGATTTAGTGTTTGCCATAAGCGCGATTGTATATAACGAGAAATTTATACGGTCAATATAATAATTTTTTATTTTTGACAAATATTACAAAAAAATGTCGATCTGTTAGTGATAAATTTTTTTTTTATTGTCCCTTTACATCCTGGTGAAAGACAACTCTTATTTTCTCTATTGTATACTTTAAAGTTATCTTGAAAAGATCCGTTTTTACCAACTATATTTTTAAAATCTCTAATACTAGACCCTCCTTTTTTTATAGCTAAATTTAAAATTTTTCTTGAATATTTAATAATATTAATGCAATCGTTTTCACTTAAAGATTTTGCTTTCTTTTTTGGATTTATTTTAGAGCTGAATAAAATTTCACTTGCATAAATATTCCCCAAACCTGAAACAAACTTTTGATCTAAGAGAAAATTTTTTATATTCTTTTTCTTTTTATAAAAATATTTTTTTAAGTAGTTGAGATTAAATTTTGAGGAAAAAGGCTCAGGACCATAATTATTTATAAAATTTTCTAAATTATTCTTATTTTCAAATAATTTAAAATAACCAAATCTTCTGGGGTCATTATATATAATTTTTATATTATCAAATTCCAAAAACACATGGTTATGTTTTTTTGGCAAATAAGGACTATGATAAAAACTTGCATTTGTTTTTTGATTTAAAATATTTTTTCTTAAGAGATGTATAGTGCCAGACATTCCAAGATGAATTAAGCAGAATTTTTCATCATTTAAAACTAGTATGATATATTTTGAAAACCTCTTAACTTTGTTTATTAATTTTGATTGAAGTCTTGTTTCAAAACCTTTTTTTATTTTGTACCTTAAATTCCTATTCTTTATACTTACTTTTTTTATTTTTTTTCCTGTTATTGTTCTACTTAGTGACTCTTTAACAACTTCTACTTCTGGCAATTCTGGCATTTATTATTATATTAATTAATATTATTTATTTTATGCAACAATATCTTCAAAATAAAAAAGGTCTAGTCCAAGGTGTGTTTGATAAAGTTTATGATAAATACGACATCATGAATGATTTGATGTCACTTGGAGTTCATAGAATCTGGAAAAGAAATTTAATAAATTGGATGAACCCAGGTAAAAATAAAATTCTAGCAGATGTTGCATGTGGTACAGGTGATATAGCAAAACTTTTTGTCGATAATAGTTCAAATAAAAATATAGAATTATTTTGTATTGATCCCAATGAAGGAATGATGAAAAAGGGAAAGAATAGACTATCAAATTACAAAAATATCAAGTGGTTTAAGGGGTCGGCAGAGAAATTGCCTTTAGAATCTAATTCATGTGATTATTACACTATCAGTTTTGGTTTAAGAAATACAAAAAATATTAATAAATCCTTAAGTGAAGCGTACAGAGTTTTAAAGTCAGGAGGTAGATTTTTTTGTTTAGAATTTTCAAAAATTCAAAATTTAAACTTAGATTTAGTCTATAAAAGATACTCTAAATTAATTCCAGAAATAGGAAAATTTGTAGTTGGTGAAAAAGAGCCTTATGAATATCTAATAAAAAGTATCCAAGAATTTGTTAGTCAAGAAGAATTAAAGGGTTTAATGGAGAAAAATAAATTTATTAAATGTGAATATAGAAACTTTTCTGGTGGAATAGTAGCAATTCATTCAGGTTGGAAAATATGATTAAAAAATTATACATACTTTTTAAGCTTGGAAGGAAATTAGCAAAATCTGACGCTTTAAGTATATTCACAAAGTTTCATAATCCACCGATTGGAATAAAAATTTTATTCTATTTGTTGTCTTTATCATTTTTAAAAAAAGATAATTCTTTTGTAAATGAAACTGAAGGTAAAAGATTATCAAACTCCTTGCAATCTATGGGCACAACATTCATTAAATTAGGTCAATTTCTAGCAACTAGACCAGATATAATTGGAGAAAAGTTATCAAAGCAACTAGAGAGTTTACAAGATCGTTTGCCTCCCTTCGAATTATCTAAAGCTAAAGAAATAATCAAAAAAGATCTAGGAGACGATAATTTTAATTCAATTATAAATCTATCTGAACCAGTGGCAGCAGCATCTATAGCTCAAGTTCATAAAGCGCAAATAAATGATAATGGCACAATTAAAGATGTGGCTATAAAAATTTTACGACCAAATATAAAAGAAATATTCAACGAAGAAATTGATGCTTTGATGCTTTTTGCTTTTTTAACTGAAACAATTATCAAAAAGACTAAAAGACTTAAATTAGTTGAGGTTGTTTATTTGCTAAAAGAAATAACCAATTTAGAAATGGATTTAAGATTTGAAGCTGCTGCAGCTAATGAGTATTCTGAAAACACTAAGAATGACAGTGGATTTCAAGTTCCTAGAATTTATTGGAATTTTACAAGTGAAAATGTAATGACTTTAGACTGGGTTGAGGGTGTCTCTATAAGAGAAACCGAAGAGTTAGAAAAAAGAAATATAGATACCAAAAAAATTGCATCAGATATTATTCAACATTTTCTAAGACATGCTGTTAGAGATGGTTTTTTTCATGCAGATATGCATCAAGGCAACATTTTTGTAAACAATAGTGGTCAAATAGTTCCTATAGATTTTGGTATAATGGGAAGGCTCGATGATTTGAGTAAAAAATTCCTTGCTGAGATTTTATATGGATTTATTAAAAGAGATTATAAAAAAGTGGCTGAAGTTCATTTGGCTGCAGGGTTAGTTCCAAAAGAAGTGCCTGTTGATGATCTCGCCCAAGCATTAAGATCGATAGGAGAGCCAATATTTGGTCAGTCAATTAAAGATATATCTGGTGGTAAACTACTCAAACAACTTTTTGATGTGACAGAAAAATTTAATATGCAAACTCAACCACAGTTGCTCATGCTACAGAAAACCATGGTAGTAGTTGAAGGTGTTGCAAGAAGATTAAATCCAGAGACAAACATTTGGGAAACGTCAAGACCTGTTCTTGAAAAATGGCTTAAAGAAACAAAAGATCCTATAACAACATTAAATGAAACTCTAAAAAATTCTGCAGAAGTTATAAAAAGATTACCAGAAATGCCGCAAATAATGGATAAAGCAAACCAAGCATTAACATTTCTTGCTAGTGGACAAATTCCACAAAATACTAATACGTATAATGATCTAAATATAAAAAAAAATGAAATGGTAGCTTTCAGAAATCAGTCAATCATTGGTTTATTATTACTTGTAATTTTAGGATTAGTAGTATTTTAATCTCGACGATGGATTATTTTGAGAATAAAAAAATACTGTTAATTATATGTGGTGGAATTTCTGCTTACAAAAGTCTTGAGTTAATAAGATTATTTAAGAAAAATGGTGCTCGTGTAAAAACTATATTAACAAAAAATGCAAAGGAATTTGTAACTCCACTGTCTGTTTCGTCTCTTTCCCAAGAAAAAGTTTATGACGATATATTTAGTGCAGAGAACGAAGCTGAGATGGACCACATATCTTTATCAAGATGGGCTGATGTAGTATTAGTTACACCAATTACAGCTAATACCATATCTAAAGTAGCCTCAGGAAATGCGGAAGATTTGGCGTCTACTGTTTTATTAGCCTCTAACAGACAAATATTTTTAGCACCGGCAATGAATGTAAGAATGTGGGAGCATCCTTCTACTAAAGAAAATATATTAAAATTAAAAAGCTTTGGATACAAAATTATTGGCCCAGAGATAGGAGATATGGCATGTGGTGAATACGGTGAAGGAAAAATGACAGAACCAAATGAAATAGTCAATACGCTTAAAAATTATTTTTCTAATTTAGATAAAAATAAAAAATTAAAGGCTTTAGTTACTGCCGGACCAACTAATGAATATATTGATCCTGTAAGATTTATTACAAATAAATCCAGTGGCAAACAAGGATATGAAATAGCCAAATGTCTTAGAGACAATGGATTTGATACGACACTTATTTCTGGAAAGACAAACATTAAACCTTTGGATGGTGTTAACTTTGTAAGTGTTGAAACAGCTGAAGAGATGTTCAAAGAAAGTTTAAATAATCTACCAACGGATGTAGCTATTTTTTCTGCAGCTGTTTCTGATTTTAAAGTGAAAAATTATAAAAGTACAAAAATTAAAAAGAATGAAGAATTTAACTTAGAGCTAGAAAAAAATATCGATATTTTAAATCATATATCTAATCATAATTCATTAAGACCAAAAATAACAATTGGTTTTGCAGCAGAAACAAACAATGTTTCAATAAATGCAAAGAAGAAGTTGAATGAAAAAAATTGTGACTGGGTAATTGCAAATGATGTCTCAGATCAAACCATAGGATACGAGTCTGATTTTAATAAAATTTCTATATTTTACAAAGATAAACCTGAAGAAAATTTTGAAAAGATGAGTAAATCATTGGTCGCTGAAGAAATAGTCAAAAGAGTAATTCAACAGATTAATTAACTTAATGGTGAAAGTCTTAATTAAAAAATTAGACAAAAAAGTTAAACTGCCAGAATATAAAACAACAGGTTCATCTGGACTAGATTTGACTGCATTCATTGACAAGAAAATAGTAATTAAACCAGGCGAAAACGCTTTAGTGCCAACAGGTATATCTATTGCAATACCTGAGGATACCGAAGTTCAGATCAGGCCGCGATCAGGTTTAGCAGCTAAAAAAAATATAAGCGTATTAAATACTCCTGGAACAATTGATAGTGACTATAGAGGAGAAATAAAAGTAATTTTATTTAATCATGGAGATAAAGACTTTACTGTAAGTAACGATGATAGGATTGCGCAAATGATATTAATGCCAATTCTAAAAGTAGATTTTGAAACTGTAGAAACTTTGACTGAGACAATCAGAGGTTCGGGTGGATTTGGATCAACAGGTAAGTGAGAAATTCATTATCAAAACGAAAGCTTGAGAGATACTCTAGACAAATAATACTTAAGGATATTGGTATATTAGGACAAAAGAAAATAATTAATTCCAAAGTTTTAATTGTAGGAATTGGTGGATTAGGTAGTCCAGTTGCAGATTTGTTGGCTAGATGCGGCGTAGGATATATAGGTGCTATTGATCACGATAAAGTAGATATTTCAAATCTTCAAAGACAAATCTTGTATACTTCAAAAGATGTTGGAAAATTTAAGGTTGATATCTTTAAAAGAAGAATAAAATTAATTAATGAAGATGTAAAAGTCAAAATTTTAAAAGAAAAAGCTTCTGGAAAAAATTTAAATAAGATTATTAAAGAATTCGATATAATTGTAGATGGAACAGATAATTTTAAAACTAAATTTTTAATAAATAAGTTTTCAGTAAAATATAAAAAAAAATTAGTAGTTGGAGCTATTAGTAAATTTGATGGACATATTTTTTCATTTGATTTTAAGAATAAATCAAGTCCATGTTTAAAATGTTTTTATCAATCAGAACCATCTGATGAAGTGTTAAATTGTGAAAGTGAGGGAATATTGGGAACTACATCAAACATAATTGGGAGTATGCAAGCAAATGAAGTTTTAAAAAAAATAATTTCATCAGATAAAAGTCTTCACTCATCAATTCTAATTGTTAATCTGAAAAAACTTGAATTTAGAAAAATAAAATTTACTAAAAAAAAAGGTTGTTTGTGCAATTAATCTTCAAGATTTTAATCATTTTATTTTTTACTTCTAATGCCGTTTCTGAAAATAATGAAAAATTTTTAATGCTTAAAAATGATAAGGTAAACGTAAGATATGGCCCAAGTTTTGATTATCCAATAAAGTATATTTACAAAAAAATAAACTTGCCAGTAAAAGTGATTGATAAAAAAGAAAATTTTAGAAGAATAATTGACAATAAAAAGAATGGTGGGTGGATACATGTTTCTCAATTGAAGCAATCAAAATCCTTTATAACTGTATCAAATAAAATTTTATTCAAAAAACCAACTAAATTTTCCAAACCCTTAGCTAAAATAGAAGCTGGAAGATTATTGATAATAAAAAAATGTGAGAGAAATTGGTGTTTAGTAGAAACGAAAAGTTTTAACGGGTGGGTTGACAATGAAAACCTTTGGGGAAAAATCAACTAGCCCTTTAAGTTCTATATATTAACTAATTATTTTTGTTGGACACAGACGTCTTTGATAACTGGAGCATTTGCACAATCAACACATTTAGTCTTTTGAACAATACATCCATCATCAAGGACTTCAACATCAACTATTTTATCACACTTGGAACAAGTTGAAGAAATTGTTAATCCACATTTTTTACAATTATAATTTTCTATTTGCATATTTTGAAATTAAATATGAAAAAATTATTTTCAACAAATATCCTTGCGAATAATTATTATTTACACATTTTTTTTGCGAATAATTATTATTACAACAAATTTTCCTTATAAAATTTTTTCTATTTATTTATTGACAATGATAATTATTAACCTTTTGATCTACTTGCCCACCACTTATCTAAAACGAAATACCAAATAGAATTAGCTATTGGTTCTACAATCGCATCGGTCAATGCTATAATAAAAGATACATCGGCAACTAACATTAAAACTGTTATGGCGATAGCAAAATGACCAATCGTATAAACGATTGTTCTTAAAATAGAGCCTCTATTATTGGAATAGATCTGACCAGCAGCTTTAAAAATACCGTTAGTAGCTTCCATTATTATTTAAACGGGCTGTCAAGAACACAAGCAACTAAGTGAACTCTGGCCTGTTCTCCTCCATTAAAGAAATTGTGATATTTTGTATTATTGGTAATCCACACATGACCATCTGCTGGTAAGTGTTTGGCAACATTTTCTATAACCATTGAACAACCAGCATTGGTTACGATTGGAACATGTAATCTACATTCTGGATCTTTATGCCAGCTTAATGTTGATCTTGGTTCTTTTAACAAAAGTCTTACTCTACCTAATTTAAATTTTTTACTAAGAATTTCATAAACTTCTTTAAAATATGTATTTTCAAATTCAGGCACTAATTGAGTATATTTTGACTCATCAATATCAATATCTCTTGAAACTTCTTTGCCTGTCTCATCTGCAATAGTCCAATATTTTCCTCTAATGTTATTTCCCTTAATTGACTCTTCATCATTAGGAATTTGATTTAAAGGAATTGCACCAAAGTGAGTTACTCCTGGTGAATTAAATCTTTTTTTCTCTAATATTGCATCTAGATCATTTCGTAACTTTGAGATGTTAAATTTGATTTCAGGAACTTTGTAAAAATCTTCAAAATTTAATGATGTCATTTTTTTTCCGCCTTTTCTATACTAATTTAATCTTAAATCAAACCGATCTGCATTCATCACTTTGACCCATGCAGTTACAAAGTCTTTGACGAATTTGTTCGATGAATCTTTGCAAGCATAAACTTCGGCTAATGCTCTTAATTGAGAATTTGAACCAAAAATAAGGTCAACTCTTGAACCTTTCCACTTTGTTTTTTTAGACTTTCTATCTTTACCAACAAAATATTGTTCAGATTTGTCAGTTTCTTTCCAAGTGGTACTCATATCGAGAAGATTTACAAAATAATCTGTTGATAAAGTTCCAGGTTTTTTTGTGAAAATTCCATTTTTAGAACTATCATAGTTTGTATCTAAAACTCTCATTCCTCCAACAAGAACTGTCATCTCTGGTGCCGTTAATCCCATTAACTGTGCCTTATCAATTAATTTTTCCTCAGCTGAAACGTGAGATTTACCTTTTTTCATGTAGTTTCTAAAACCATCAGCTTGCGGCTCAAGTAATCCAAATGAGTTTACATCTGTTTGGTCTTGTCTTGCGTCTCCTCTTCCTGGTGTAAATGGAACCTGAATTTTATGACCAGCTTTTTTTGCTGCCATTTCAATTCCTACATTTCCACCTAATACTATAAGATCCGCCATCGAGACTGATTTTTTATTTGTATCAAATTTTTTCTTAATTTTTTGTAAAGCTTTAATAACCTTTGATAGTTTTTTAGGGTTATTAACTTTCCAACTTCTTTGAGGCTCAAGCATAATTCTTGCACCGTTTGCTCCGCCTCTTTTATCAGAACCTCTATATGTTGAAGCAGAAGCCCAAGCAGTAGAAACTAAATCAGATACGAAGATTTTTGATTTTGAAAGTTTTGATTTTAAATCTCTTATATCTTTTGATTTAAGTTTATATTTTGGTTTATCTATAGGATCTTGCCAAATTAATTGTTCTTTTGGAACCTCGCTACCCAAATAACATGCTCTTGGTCCCATGTCTCTATGAGTAAGCTTAAACCAAGCTCTTGCAAATGCATCAGCAAATTCATCTGGATTTTGATAAAAGTGTTTTGAAATTGGACCATAACTTTTATCCATTCTCAAAGATAAATCAGTTGTTTGCATCATAGGAGGATGAATTTTGTTTTTATCATGAGCATCGGGTACCATTTTAATTCTCTGACCATTTTTTTTTGGAGTCCATTGAAATGCTCCAGCAGGTCCCTTTGTTAATTCCCATTCATGGTTAAATAAACAATCAAAGTAACCCATATCCCATTTCGTAGGTGTTTGTGTCCACGCTCCTTCAATACCGCTACTTATTGCATGTACACCTTTTCCAGATTTGTAATTACTATTCCAACCAGTTGCTTGATCTTGAATTCTTGATGACTCCGGGTCAGGACCTTTGTATGATTCAGGTGCAGCTCCATGAGATTTTCCAAAAGTATGACCACCTGCAACTAATGCAACAGTTTCATAATCATTCATTGCCATACGTCCAAATGTTTCTCTAATATCGTGAGCCGCTTTTAATGGATCTGGATTAAAATCCGGACCTTGTGGGTTTACGTAAATTAGTCCCATGTGAGAAGCTCCTAATGGCTGTTCGAGATCTCTCTTTCCACTGTATCTCTTAACGCCCAACATTTCTTTTTCTGAACCCCAGTAAATATCATCTTCTGGTTCCCAAATATCTGTCCTTCCAGCTCCAAAACCAAATGTTTTAAAACCCATTGACTCTAATGCTACATTTCCAACTAGTATAAATAAGTCTGCCCAAGAAATTCTTTTTCCATATTTCTGTTTTATTGGCCACAAAAGCAATCTAGCTTTATCTAAATTAACATTATCAGGCCACGCGTTTAGCGGTGCAAACCTTTGATTACCAGTTCCAGCACCTCCTCTACCATCACCTGTTCTATAAGTACCTGCTGCGTGCCACGCTAATCTTATAAATAAAGGACCATAATGACCGTAATCTGCTGGCCACCAATCTTGTGAATCACTCATTAATTTGTTTAAATCTTTTTTAAGTGCTTTGTAATTCAGTTTTTTAAATTCTTTAGAATAATTAAATTTTTTCTCCATTGGATTTGATAAATTCGAGTGCTGACTTAAAATTTTCAAATTCAAACTATTTGGCCAAAAATCTCTATTTGTTTGTCCTCTTCCTGCACTAAATTTTGCTGGTGTGCCTGCACCTGTAAACGGGCACTTGCTTAATTCTGTTGATTTAAATGTTTTGCTCTTATGAAATTCCGCACTCATTATTTTATATCTCCTATAATATTAATAGTTATTCTAATTCCTTGTTTATAATTATTCTAAAGAAGATTGTCAATAAGTCAGAATATATATGATGTAATTTTAAAACTCAGTCTTCTAATTTAACTAAAACTTCAACTGATTTAATTTTTTTTCCAGGTATAGATTTTTGAATTTCTATTGGTCCTACATGCTCATTTTTAAGATCAATAAGCTTTTCTTCTTTAACATCAAAGAAATGGTGATGATCTGTGACATTTGTATCAAAGTAGGTTTGATTAGAATTTATTGGAATTTCTTTTAGATATCCTTTTTTATGAAATGCATGAACTGTATTGTAAACAGTTGCTAAAGAAACTTTCTCTCCAGTTTTATCTTTTATCAAATTGAATAAGTCGTTTATTGTGAAATGGAAAGTTTTATCTCTATTAAATAAAATTTCGCATATATTTATTCTTTGTTTAGTTGGTCTTAAGCTAGAGTTTCTTAGTTTTTCAATAAATTCTTGTTTACTTGTCATAAGCAATTTAAGACTATTTTAAACTATTTCTATATTATAATGTACCTAAATCAAGTATTAAGATTACAAATTTATGAAAAAAAGTTCCTTTAATTACGACGAACTAATTGATTGTGCTAATGGCAAGTTATTTGGTCCGGGTAATGCTAAATTACCATCTCCACCAATGTTAATGTTTGATAGAATTACAGAAATTACAGAGAGTCAGGGCTTTTATAAAAAAGGATCTATGAAAGCCGAGCTTGATATTAAGGATAATTTATGGTTCTTTGATTGTCATTTTAGAGAAGATCCAGTTATGCCAGGTTGCCTAGGTTTAGATGCTATGTGGCAGCTAGTTGGCTTTTTTCTTGGTTGGCTTGGAAATCCAGGAAGAGGTAGAGCGTTAGGCGTAAGCACTGTAAAATTTACTGGTGAAGTTCTTAAAAACGTCAAAATGGCAACATATGAAATAGATATAAAAAGAATTCTAATTAAAGGAGAGACAACTGTAGGTCTTGCAAATGGAATATTGCTTGCTGATGGAAAAAAGATTTATAGTGCGGAAAATCTTAAGGTAGGATTATTTAAATAATGAAAAGAGTAGTTGTAACAGGACTTGGTGTGGTTTCATGTTTGGGAAATAATCAAGATGAAGTTTATCAATCTTTAGTCAATACGAAATCAGGAATAACATTTTCTGATGAATATAAAGAACATAATTTAAAAAGCCATGTTCATGGTAAACCTAATATCAAATTAGAAGATTATATTGATAGAAAAGTTATACGGTTTATGGGTGCTGGTTCAGCATATAATTATGTTGCTATGAGTGAAGCAGTTAAAGACTCCGGATTAGAGGAAAATGAAGTTAGTAATATTTCAACAGGAATGGTGATGGGGTCTGGAGGACCGTCAATAGAAAATGTGATTTTAGCATCAGATAAAGCTAGAGAAAAAAATCCAAAAAAAATGGGTCCATTTATAGTTCCAAGAACAATGGCTAGTACTGCTTCTGCAACTCTAGCAGTTCCATTCAAAATAAAAGGCACTAATTACACAATAAGTTCTGCGTGCGCAACAAGTGGTCATTGTATCGGTAATGCTATGGAACTTATTCAATTAGGTAAACAGAATATTATTTTCGCAGGTGGAAGCGATGAGGTTCACTTTGCAATGACTGCGATGTTTGATGCTATGACAGCACTATCATCAAAATATAACGATACCCCTGAAAAAGCCTCAAGACCATATGATAAAACGAGAGATGGTTTTGTTATAGCTGGTGGAGGTGGAGTTCTTGTTTTAGAAGAATACGAACATGCCAAAGCAAGAGGTGCTAAAATATATGCAGAATTAACTGGATATGGAGCAACATCAGATGGCTATGATATGGTTGCACCATCTGGTGAGGGAGCGGTGAGATGTATGAAAATGGCTCTAGCAAGTTCAAAAAATAAAATTGACTATATTAATACTCACGGGACATCAACACCTGTAGGAGATATTACAGAATTAAAAGCAGTTGGTGAGGCTTTTCCAGACTATAAACCTAAGATAAGTTCAACCAAGTCTTTGTCAGGTCATTCATTAGGTGCAACTTCGGTTCACGAAGCAATTTACAGTTTGATAATGATGAAAAATAATTTTATTTCAGCTTCAGCAAATATTTCAGAAATGGATGACGAAGCAAAAAACTATCCGATTGTTACACAAGTCGAAAAAAATGTAAATTTAAAAGCAATAATGTCTAACAGCTTTGGATTTGGCGGAACTAATGCAACATTAGTATTTGAGAAAGTTTGATTATATGAGTTTAATGAAAGGAAAAAAAGGTCTTGTCATGGGCGTTGCCAATGAGAGGTCAATTGCATGGGGTATATCGCAAAAACTAGCGGAGGCTGGCGCAGAGTTAGCTTTTACATATTTGGGTGATGCTTTAAAAAAAAGAGTTGTTCCGCTTGCAGAAAAATTAAATTCAAATGTAACATTTAGCTGTGATGTAGAAAAAAAGGAAGATGTAATAAAACTTTTTGAAGATGTAAGAAGTCAATGGGCAGAAATTGATTTTATTGTGCATGCAATTGCATTTTCAGATAAGTCCGAGTTATCAGGAGAATATTTAAATACAACTAGGGAAAATTTTTTAAGAAGTATGTTAATATCCTGTTTTTCATTTACTGAAGTTGCGAGAGAGGCATCTAAAATAATGAAACAAGGTGGAAGCATGATTACTTTGAGTTATGAGGCAAATAAAGCCATACCTAATTATAATGTAATGGGAGTATGTAAAGCTGCACTAGAGTCTAGTGTTAAATATCTTGCAAGGGATCTAGGAGCAAAGAATATTAGAGTTAATGCAATAAGTGCGGGACCAATTAAAACTCTAGCCGCTTCTGCTATTGGGGATGCTAAATTTCTTTATAAGTGGAACGCCGATCATTCGTTTTTAAAAAGAAATGTTGATAATCTTGATGTTGGAAATTCAGCTTTATATCTTTTAAGTGATATGGCTGGTGGTGTTACTGGTGAAATTCACTATGTAGACGCTGGGTACAATAAAGTTGGAATGCCAGATCCTAAGAATATTAGTTAATTTTTAAATATCACTAAACTATATGAATTTTATTTGAATTAAGTTAAGATTTTTTATGAAAAAAATTCTAATTATTTTTGCTTTATGTTTTTTCATTATTGAAGACATAGATGCTAAAAGTTATAGGATAGGAGATAAAATATCTGATCAAATTGAATTTTATAGAAGTTACAAATTCCAATTGCCTCCAGGAGACTGGGTTGTTGCAGATAGATATGGCTACGAATATTATGGCTTTAAATCAAAAGGATACAGATTGTTAAAGATTAGAAATAAAAAAGCTATTGAAGGAATATCAATAGGAGAATTAATAATTCCTGCAAAATGGGTTGGATATATAGATCCAGCAATCAATGACATAGTTTTCAAAAATAAATATGATGGATGTTATGAAAGACCTGAATATTACTATCTTGAATATTATAGAAAAGGATCATCTTTCAATTGCTTTTGGATTTTGCATTCAGATGTCTATAAAGAATTATTCGATCCTGATGATCCTGAATTAAGAGGTATAAATTCGCATTATAAAGCATGGCTCAGAGATAATAAAATTGAATTGCCAAAAGTTGCTATCGGAAGTTCACATTCTTATTTTTCAAGATTAAGCGGGGGGAAGTGGTTTTCGATGAGTCATGGATTTGACCCTGAGGCTTTAGGGGGTCCGAAAAGTAAATTTATAAAAGAAGAAAGATCTGAATATCATAAGTATAATATCTCTGAATTTCCAGAACATAAAAAAACTATTGAAAAAGTTGCATCTATTGCAGCAAAAAGACATATGCAATTTGAACTAGAAGTTAAGGCAAAAGATCACCATAAACTCGATTTAAGTTCTTATATTAACTTTAACTTAGAAGATGCTCAAAGTGAATTGAGAGAAAATATTTTAGATAAGATAAAAAAACTGAAAAATTTATATGACGCTGGGGTGCTAACTGAAGAAGAGTTTAAACTGGCAAAGAAAAAGATGCTGAAATAATAATCAATGATAGAAGAGATTGGTACTTATTTAACAAGTGCAATATTGGGAATTATGATTTTTTTCTCATTTGTTGTAGCACCTGTTACTTTTACAGCATTAAACGAGAAAAATGCTAGACAATTTATAAGAAAAATATTTCCTTATTACTATACTGTTAATTTAGCAATTAGTATTTTAGTTTTAATATGCTTTATAATTCCGAAAGTTTTCTCTTTAGATTTTTATTTAATTTTAAGTGTCACAGCATTATTTGCTATATCTAATTTTATACTAATGCCGCTGATAAATAAATTCAGAGATGATAAGCAAGATAAAAAGTTTAAACAATCACACTTTATTTCTGTTGTAATAAATTTTGTTCAAATAATTTTATTGGTAATTGTATTAATTTAAAATGAATTAACTATACCTAAGCTAACTGCAATAAAAACACCTAACCAAGTTAAACCTTTGATAAAAAAAAATGCAAAACTACCAAGTAATAAATACCTCCCGTATTTATTTTTCTGTAGATCTAGCTTAAAGTTTTTTAGAAGCTTCATTTTATTATAATTAATTAAAATTTTTTTCTACTTGATCTTTTCCCACTCTTTCATTCCGCCAGAGATATTTTTTACATTTTTAACCCCCATGTCTTTCATTGTTTTGGTTGCTAATGTTCCTTGTCCTCCAACACCACAAAAAACTACATATTCTTTTTCAGGATTATTTTTAAATATATCATTTTCTAGAGGACTGCCTTCTGCTAAGTAAAATTCTAATAAGCCTCTATCCAAGTGAATTGCATTACCGATAGTGCCTTTTGAAAAACTTTCTTTATCTCTGACGTCGATAAATTGAACATTTAAGTCATTTAACTTTTCTTTTGCATCACTGGCGCTAATATTTTCTATTTCATTACTCACACTCATCAAATCATCAAATTTTTTCATATTTCTCCTATAAATTTATATTGCAGCTTGTTTAATTGATAACTTAACTTTTCCTCTATCAAAGCCGATTACTTTAACTTTAACTTCATCACCTTCTTTCACGACATCAGTTACCTTTCCGACTCTCTTATCAGCAAGCTCTGATATGTGAACAAGGCCATCTTGTTTGCCTAGGAAATTAACAAATGCACCGAACTCCATAATTTTCATTACTTTACCGTTATAAATTTTATTGAGTTCAGCCTTGGCCGTTAAATCTTTTATCATCTGCATAGCTTTATTCCTTGATTCTTCATCTGGAGCGGCTACTGTGACTTCACCTTCGTCATTGATGTCAACTTTGGCACCAGATACCTCGACTATTTCTCTTATAGTTGCTCCACCTTTTCCAATGACTGTAGCAATATCCTTCTTATCTACAGTGATTTTTTCCATTTTAGGTGTGTGTTTTCCGACATCTTCTCTCGATTTGGATAAAGCTTTGTTCATTTCACCTAATATGTGAATTCGTCCGTCTTTTGCCTGTTTTAAAGCTTGCTCCATAATTTCAAATGTTATTCCTGTGATTTTAATATCCATTTGGAGAGATGTTATTCCATCTTTAGTTCCAGCGACTTTAAAGTCCATATCACCTAGGTGATCTTCATCTCCAAGAATGTCTGAAAGAACGCTAAAGTCGTCTCCTTCTTTAATTAATCCCATTGCAATACCAGCAACTGGTTCTTTAATTGGAACACCTGCATCCATTAAAGCTAAAGATGAACCACAAACAGTTGCCATAGATGAGGAACCATTTGACTCTGTTATCTCTGATACAATTCTAAATGTGTAGGGAAAACTCTCTTTAGAGGGCAAAGAAGAATTTATTGCTCTCCAAGCTAATTTTCCATGACCTATTTCTCTTCTTCCGGTACCTATTCTTCCAGTTTCTCCAACAGAGAAAGGTGGAAAATTATAGTGAAGCATAAATCTTTCTTTTTGCAACCCTTCAAGACTTTCTATTTTTTGCTCATCATCAGATGTGCCAAGTGTAGTTGTAACTATTGCTTGAGTTTCTCCTCGAGTAAACAAAGCAGAACCATGAACTCTTGGAAGAATTCCAACTTCACACATAATTGGCCTAACATCTGCAAGACCTCTACCATCAATTCTATTTTTATTTTTTAGAATATCTGTTCTTACAATACTTTTTTCTAAATTTTTAAGTTCAGAATTGACATCTAAATCTGTATAGTTTTCATCTTCTTCATAAAGCTTTTTTGCTTTATCAGTTATTTCTGAAATTAAATTCGATCTTTCTTGTTTATCTTTTATTGAAAATGCTTTTTTAAGTTCCTCGGTAAATTCGCTTTCCAACTTATTTTTTACTTCTGAAAGATCTTTTTTCTCAACTACCCAATCAGGATTTTTGCATTCTTTGGCTAGATCCTCGATCATCTCGATTACAGGAACAAACCCTTCGTGCCCAAACTTAACAGCATTTAACATTTCCTCTTCAGTTAAGCCGTTTGCTTCGGACTCAACCATTAAAACCGCGTCTTTTGTTCCAGCCACCACAAGATCTAGCTTAGAATCTTTAAGTTGTGCTTTGGTAGGGTTAAGAACGTATTCTCCTTTAATAAAGCCAACTCTAGACGCACCGACAGGGCCCAAAAATGGCATTCCTGAAATCGCTAATGCTGCTGATGAGGCAATTATTGATAAAATATCTGCTTCATTTTCTTTATCATAAGATATGACTGTTGGCAGTACCTGAACTTCGTTCTTAAATTCATCTGGAAAAAGTGGTCTGATAGGTCTGTCAATTAATCTTGAGATTAATGTTTCACTATCTGTTGGTCTTGCTTCTCTTTTAAAATACCCACCTGGGATTTTGCCCGCTGCATAATATTTTTCTTGGTAATTTACTGACAATGGAAAGTAATCCATATCTGGATTAACTTTTTTAGCTCCAACTGCAGTTGCTAATACAACTGTTTCTCCACATTGAGCCATAATTGCACCATCTGCTTGTCTTGCTATTTTACCTGTTTCTAAACTAATCTTTTTTCCTGCTACTTCTATTTCTTTCTTTACAACTTTAAACATTTACTTCCTTAAATTTAATTTTGATATTACTTCTTTATAAGACTCCATTTTATTTTTTTTTAAATAGTCCAATAATTTTTTTCTCCTATTTACCGCTCTTAAAAGTCCAACAGATGAGTGTTTATCTTTTTTGAACTGTTTAATATGTTTAGACAAGTTCTCAATTTTGTCTGTTAGTTGAGCAACTTGAACTTCTGAAGAACCTGTGTCCTTTTCATGGATTGCTAGTTCTTTTGCTTTATTTGCCATTTGTTTTCCTTACTTATTTGTTTGTTTGATTAAATTTTCAATTTTTTCAGCATAATCAAAAGAATCATCTTTTACAAAAAATAGTTTTGGTAAAAACTTCATCACTATTTTTTTTGATAGGACTTTTCTAATTACAAATGAAAATTCTTTTAATTTAGTAACGACTTCTTCAGCATCTTTTCCACCTAAAGGCATTACAAAAATTTTAGCTGTTTTTAAATCTGGAGACATCCTGACTTCAGTAACTGTTATTTCTTTTGTAGATAATGTAGGCAATTTTGCTTCATCCCTTATAAATAACATTCCTAAAGCTTGCTTAATCATTTCACCAACCCTCAGTTGTCTTTGAGTTACTGGTTTACCTAAATTAGTCATTATATTGTTCTCTCTGTTATTGTCGAATTGTATACTTCAATTACGTCATTTTTCTGGAAATCAACAAAATCCTTTAATGTTATTCCACACTCTAGTCCAGCAGATACTTGTTTAGTTTGATTTTTTTCTCTAAAAATTGAACCTATTTTTCCATTAAAAATTATAGCACCATCTCTGATTACTCTTGCACTAGAGTCTTGAGTAATTTCTCCATCAGTTACTTTTGAACCTGCTACTTTACCTACTTTTGAGACCTTGAATATTTCAAGTATCTCTGCAGTTCCTATTATTTTTTCGTCTATTTCTGGCGTTAATAGACCAGACATTTTACTTTTTATAAAATCCAAAACTTCGTAAATAATATTATAACTTGATATGGAAATTTTTTCTTGTTCAGCTCTTTTTTTAGCTTCTTTACTTGGTTTTACATTAAAAGCTATGATTACAGCATTAGATGCTTTTGCTAATGTTACATCTGTTTCTGTAACCATTCCAATATCTGATAAAAGTATTTTTGGCTTTACCTCATCATGTTTAATTTGATTTATAGCATTTTTTATAGCTTCTGAGGAGCCATGAACATCTGATTTTATAATAATATTTAATTCCTCAGATGATGTGTCTTTAAAAGCAGAATCTTGGGTAACAAAGGACAACGGATTTTTGCTCTCTTTTGACTCTTGTATTCTGCCATCAGATAGAGATTTTGCCTCTTTTTCACTTTTTAGAACGATAAAGTCATCTCCTGATTTTGCCGCGCCATTGATTCCCAATATCTCAATTGGTGTTGAAGGTTCAGCTATATCAATTTGTTTCCTCTGATCATTTATTATGGCTCTAACTTTTCCCCACTTTAAACCGCTAACAAAATAATCGCCTTTTCTTAAAGTTCCTGCAGTAATAATTATATTTGCAATTGGTCCTCTTCCTACATCAATTTTAGACTCCAATACTATACCCTTTGCATCAGTATCAAAATCAGTTTTTAGGTCTAATATTTCTGCTTGCAAAATAACACTTTCAACTAATTTATCTAAATTTTGTTTTGTTTTAGTTGATATTTCCACCATCAATGTATCTCCTGATAAATCTTCAGCTATTAGTTCATATTCTAAAAGTTGATTTTTAATTTTTTGAGGGTCAGCTTCAGGAAGGTCACATTTATTTATTGCAACAACAATTGGTACTTTGGCAGCTTTTGCATGTTTTATCGACTCTATTGTTTGAGGCTTTACCCCATCATCAGCAGCAACTACGAGGATTACAATATCAGTTAGCTTTGAGCCTCTTGCCCGCATTTCGGTGAATGCCGCATGACCAGGAGTATCTATAAAAGTTATTTTATTTTTTTCATGTATTATTTGATACGCGCCGATATGTTGCGTAATACCTCCAAATTCACCAGAAACAACATTAGCTTTTCTTAAAGTATCTAAAACAGATGTCTTACCATGATCTACGTGACCCATAACCGTTACAATTGGAGCTCTACTTTTTAGATTTTGGGTTTTTATTTCTTTAATTTTTTCTAAGATTTCCTCTGCTTTTTTCTCCTTCACTGGGTTATGTCCAAATTCTTTAACTAAATACTCTGCTGTATCTGAGTCTATTGTATGATTAATTGTTACTGTTACACCCATACTCATCAAATGTTTTATTATACTGCTTGACTGCTCGGCCATTCTATTCGCCAATTCTCTTATTGTAATCACCTCAGGTATATTAATATCTCTTTTAACTGGTTTAAAATTCTCTTTTAATTCCTCTTTGTTTAGTAATCTGTTTTCTTTTTGCTTTGCTCTTTTTAAAGAAGCAAGACTTCTTGATCTAGTGCCAATGTCATCTCCACTTAAAGCTCTTGATACTGTAAGCTTTAATTCTCTTCTTTTACCTTCCGATTTAGAAGATTTATTTTCTTTTTGAGAATTTTCACCTTTTAATCTTCTTGTAGCTCTTTGTTCCGCTAATTTCCTTTTTTCAAAATCAGATGTTATAGGAGACGGAGGTTTAGAAAAACTTGTTTTTTTTGGAAATGCATTTTGTAATCTACCTTCTGCTGACTTAGCACCCCTAGAAAAATTTGGTTTACCTCCGAACCTTGGAGATCTTTTTTCAATTACAACTGTATTCTTTGATTGAGATTTTGCTTGTTCAATACTATTAATTGTCTTCTTGGAAGCTCCAGAAATTGATAACTTTAGTTTTTTCTTTTCCATTTTTCATCTCTCAATCTTGATACACAATGTCTCTTGCTGACATAATCAAATCATCAGCTTCTTTTTTTGAAAGAGCAAAATCTTCTAAATACCCTTTAATTCTTACTCTTTCACCCTTGACAACATCGTATCCACCTGTCAATTCATCAGATGCTAGATCTGCAAAATCGATTAGTGTTAATATTTTTTGTTCACCTAGCGTTACAAGCATTCCGGGTGTTAAACCTTTGTGATTAATTAAATCATTCTCTAATCCTAAATCTTTAATTCTTTTAGATATTTCCTCTTGATCTTTTTCATAAAATTCTTTGGCTCGTTCAATTAATTCTTTAGCAGTCTCTTCTTCTATACCCTCTATTTTCATTAAAGCATCGGGATTACTGTCTTTAATGTCATCTATTGATGAAAATCCTTCTGCTACTAGTAGTTGTCCTAACGTTTCATCTAGTTCTAAATTTTTTACAAAATTATCTGTTTTCTCTTTGAATTCAATTTGTCTTCTCTCCGAATCTTCTTGATCAGTCATGATGTTAATTTCGTAATTCATTAATTTAGTTGCCAATCTAACATTTTGGCCCCGTCTTCCAATTGCTTTGCTCAAATTTTCCTCAGTTAAAATAACATCTAGCTTTCTTCCTTGGTCATCTACATTAACTCTTTGCACCTCTGCTGGAGAAAGTGCATTTGCTACTACAACTGCTGGATCTTCTGACCAGTTAACTATATCGATTTTTTCACCTTGAAGTTCGTTGACAACTGCTTGTACTCTACTCCCCCTCATACCTACACACGCTCCCACTGGATCTAAAGATGTATCAATTGCTCTCACGCATATTTTAGCTCTGCTACCCGGATCTCTTGAGGACGATTTAATTTCTATTAGTCCATCATACATTTCTGGAACTTCTTGAATGAAAAGTTTTTCCATGAATTTAGGATGTGCTCGAGAAAGAAAAATTTGTTGTCCTCTTGGTTCTCTTCTTACGTCTAAACAATATGCTTTTACTCTATCTCCTGCCTTTATATTTTCTCTTGGGATCATCTCATTTTTTTGAATTATTGCTTCGGTTCTTCCAAGATCAACAATAACGTTTCCGAATTCTAATCTTTTAACTATACCACTCAAGATAGTATCAATTTTGTCTTTAAAATCGTTATATTGTCTCTCTCTTTCTGCTTCCCTCACGTTGAAACTAATTACTTGTTTTGCAGTTTGTGCTGCTATTCTGCCAAAATCAAAAGATGGCAAAGGTTGAAGTACCTCGTCCCCAATTTGTTTTCCCTCGTTACTTTCGTTAAGTTTAATAGCATCATTAAGGGTTATTTCTAAGTTTGAATTTTCAGGTTTTTCTACAATTACTAGTTTTCTAAAGATTCCAATTTCACCATTTTCTCTGTCAATTTCAACTTTGATTTCATTTTCAGATCCAAACTTAGACTTAGCAGCTTTTGCAATACCGTTTTCCATTGATCCAATAATTAACTCTTTATCAATAGATTTTTCTAATGCTACTGCTTCTGCTATTCTTATTAATTCTAATTTATCTGCTCTTCTATTTAACATCTAAAAGTCCTAAAAAAAAATGGGCCGAAGCCCATTTTGAAATTTCAATAATGTTCCTGAAATATATTTATTTTTTTTTAATATTCAACTTTATTTACTTGCTAAATATGTCTGATTTATCAGTCTTTTCCCATGAAAATGAGCCGTTATCATCAGGAGTCCTTCCAAAGTGTCCATAAGCTGCTGTTTTTTCATAAATAGGTTTATTTAAACCCAGCATTTCTCTTATGCCTCTTGGACTTAGATCAAAATTTTCATGAATAAGCTTTTCTACATGTTTATTTTTTTCATCATTGTTATCAAATAAATCAACATAAATAGATAAAGGTTTTGATACTCCAATTGCATACGCAAGTTGGATCAGACATTTATCTGCTATTTTTGATGCAACAATATTTTTTGCTAAATATCTAGATGCATAAGCAGCGGATCTATCAACTTTAGTTGGATCTTTCCCTGAAAATGCTCCACCTCCATGCGGAGCAGCCCCTCCATAAGTATCAACAATAATTTTTCTACCAGTTAACCCACTATCACCATCAGGGCCTCCAATTACAAAATTTCCAGTCGGATTTACAAAAATTTCTTTTTCATCTAATGAACTTAACAATTCCTTTGGTATTGATCTTTCAATGTAAGGTTTAACCAGATCTCTTACCTGAGCTTGATTTACATCTGGTGAATGTTGAGTTGATATAACGACTGATTTCACCGATGATGGCTTTCCATCTTTATATTCTATTGTTATTTGACTTTTTGAGTCTGGTTCTATGTTTTTTAACTTTCCAGACTTTCTATCCTCTGCCATAAGCCTTAATATTTTATGCGAATAATGTATTGGCGCTGGCATCAATACTTCAGTTTCATTGCATGCATAGCCAAACATAATTCCTTGGTCACCCGCACCTTCATCTTTATTTCCAGAGGAGTCTACACCCATAGCTATATCAGCAGATTGAGAATGCAAATGACTTTCAATTGATGTTGCTTCTTTCCAAGTAAATCCTTCTTGATCATAACCAATATCTTTTATGCAGTGTCTTACTTTTTCTATTAAATCCTCTTTTTTAATTTCAGGACCTCTTACTTCACCAGCTAGGACAACTTTATTTGTTGTTGTTAAAGTTTCACAAGCAACTCTCGATTGAGGTTCAGCTCCCAAATAAGTATCTACAACCATATCTGAAATTCTATCACATACTTTGTCTGGATGACCTTCGGATACAGACTCGCTAGTGAATAAGTAATCTTTTTTCATTTATTCTCCCTAATTTTTAAAATCACAGCGAAAATAATATAAATTAGAACAAAATAAAAGAAGATCTTATTTCCATATTTAGCAAAGTAAGTTTTATTAACACGTTTGATCTTTTTGACATCAAAGTACCCTTTCTGAGTAATTTGTTTAACAATTTGGCCTTTGGGATTAACAAAAGCAGATACTCCATTGTTTGTTGACCTAATAACATGTTTACCTTCCTCAATTGATCTGAATATTGAATGGGATAAATGTTGAACGGGTCCAATAGATTTACCAAACCACCCATCCTCGGAAATATTTAATATAAAATCGTAATATTTTTTATTTTGATTAATTTTTCCAGAATATATTATTTCATAACAAATAAGCGGGATAAATTTTAATTTATCAATGTTTAAAATTTCTCTTTTATTGTCAGCTGAAAATGATTGATATCCCTGCGTTATTTTTTTTAAACCTATTCTTTTGAATAAATTTTCGAATGGTAAAAATTCTCCAAATGGAACTAGTTTATTCTTGTTATATTTATACAATAATTCAGACTCGTTATTTAATACCACTAAGGAGTTGTAAATTTTATTTTGGTTCATACTATTAATACCCAATATGACCTTATGATTAATATTATAATTTTCTTTAAAG
>CACKTH010000011.1 GCA_902603045.1 uncultured Pelagibacteraceae bacterium
AATAAAATTTCATATTTAAATGATGGAGAATTCTGCATATTAAAAAAAGATCAAGTCGAATTTTTTGATACTGATGGAACCAAAGTAAACAAAAAAATTTTAAATCTTTCTAAGGATGATCAAAATTATGAAAAAGGTGATTACAAATATTATATGGCTAAAGAAATAGATGAGCAGCCGATTACCTTAAAAAATTGTGTCAATGAGTACATCGACAAACATAACAAAGAAATAAATATTTATAATTTTCCTTGGAAAATCAATGAAATTTCATCAGTAATTTTAATTGGATGTGGAACGGCATATCACTCATGTCTTGTCGCAAAGTATTGGTTTGAGCAAAATACAAGTTTAGATGTGAGTGTTGATATAGCTTCTGAATTTAGATATCGAAAAATTAAATTTAAAAAAGATTGTCTTTATATTTTTGTTTCTCAATCTGGAGAGACTGCGGATACATTTGCTGCATTAGATTTGTGCAAAAAGAATAATGTTAAAACTTGTGCTGTTGTAAATGTTGTTGAAAGTTCAATTGCAAGAGACGCAGATCTAGTTTTGCCTATTCATTGTGGTCCGGAAGTTGGAGTTGCTTCTACAAAGGCTTTTTTAGGGCAAATGTTAGTTCTTTATTTATTGTGTACTAAACTTTCTTATGAACAAAAATCAATTAATAAAAAGGATTATCAAAAGAAGATAAAAGATTTGTTATCTTTATCTAAATCAGCAAAAAATACATTGAATATTGAAGATAAAATTCAAACACTTGGAAAAGATTTTGCTAATTCTAAAGGATCAATGTTTCTGGGTAGAGGTTATTCATATCCAATTGCACTTGAAGGCGCTTTAAAACTAAAAGAACTTGCTTATGTTCATGCTGAAGGTTATCCAGCAGGGGAAATGAAACATGGACCTCTTGCACTCATAGAAGAAGGTATGCCTGTAGTGGTAATTGCTCCAAGAGATGAACATTACAAAAAAACTATTTCAAATATGCAAGAAGTTATATCTAGAGGTGCAAAAGTTTTACTAATTACAAATAAAAGTACAGATGAAATTTATTCAGAAAATATTTGGGAGCAAATAGAAGTTGATGCCATATCTGATGAACTTATTCCTTTTTTGACTACAATTCCTTTACAAAAATTAGCTTATTACTCTGCACTAGATAAAGGATACGATATCGATAAACCAAGAAACTTAGCTAAATCTGTCACTGTTGAATAAATAATAAAGTCTGTTAAAACAATTCTGAGTTGAAATGAAAAATTGGAAAGTAAATAGTTGGAGAAAATACCCTGTCAAACATATTCCTCAATATGAAGATGAGAAGGAATTGGAGATGGTTTTAAATAAATTAAAAACCTTTCCTCCGCTAGTTTTTGCAGGTGAGACAAGACATTTGAAAGATCAGTTGGCAATGGTCAATGATGGAAAAGCTTTTCTATTACAAGGTGGTGATTGTGCGGAAAGTTTTGCGGAATTTCATCCAGACAATATAAGAGATACTTTTAAGGTTATTCTTCAAATGGCTTTAGTGATGACTTACTCAGCTTCTTTACCTATTGTAAAACTTGGAAGAATTGCTGGACAATTTTCAAAACCAAGAAGTGCACCAACTGAAAAACAAGGTAATAAAGAATTACCAAGCTATTTGGGAGACAATATAAATGCAATAGATTTTAATGAAAAAGCTAGAAGACCTGATCCAAAAAGAATGTTTAAGGCTTATTCACAATCTGCATCAACTTTAAACCTTTTAAGAGCATTTTCAAAAGGTGGTTTTGCTGACCTAAATAAGGTTCACTTATGGAATTTAGATTATATCAAGAAAAGTCCTCAAGCTAAGAAATTTAAAGAATTAGAAGATAAAATAGCAGATGCGTTGGCTTTTATGGATGCTTGTGGAATTACATCTGATTTTAATAACAGATTGTATACTGTTAACTTTTGGACTTCTCATGAAGCTTTACACTTACCTTTCGAGGAAAGTATGACAAGAGTAGACTCAACTACGGGTGAATATCACGATACTTCAGCTCACTTTGTTTGGATAGGGGATAGAACAAGACAATTAGATGGTGGACATGTAGAGTTTTGTAAAGGAATAGAAAATCCAATTGGTATCAAGTGTGGTCCAACGTCAAAACCCGATGAGATTGCAAAAATATGTGAGGTTATTAATCCTAAAAATGAAAAAGGAAAAATAACTTTAATTTCAAGATTTGGTCATCAAAACGTTGAAAAATTTTTACCAAAATTAATTAGAGGAATTAAAAAGGAAGGTGTAAATGTTGTCTGGTCATGTGATCCAATGCATGGCAATACAATTAAATCAACTACTGGTTTTAAAACGAGACCGTTTAATGATGTTGTAAGCGAAGTTAAAAATGTATTTGCAGTTCATCAAGCAGAAGGTTCTTATGCAGGAGGTCTTCATGTTGAAATGACAGGACAAGATGTGACAGAGTGTACTGGTGGAGCAAAAAAAATATCAGATGCTGATTTATCAAGCAGATATCATACGCACTGCGATCCAAGATTGAACTCTGATCAAGCTATAGAATTAGCGTTTTTAATTTCAGATGAGATAAAAAAGAATAGTTTGTATTCTAAATCTGCAATTAAAGCGGCATCTTAACAGTTTAAAAATAAATTTTTTTTCTTATATTTAAATTATGACACCTAAAGATAAAGTGAATCACATTAAAAATTGGATTGCGGATTATGTGAATTCTATGCCAAAAAAAGCTCAATCTTTAGTGATTGGTATTTCTGGTGGAATAGACTCTTCTGTCTCAAGTACATTAAGTGCAATGACAGGTTTAAAAACAATTGTTTTATCAATGCCTATTAAACAAAAATCGGCACAACATGATTTAAGTTTGGCACATCAAGAATGGTTAAAGAAGAATTTTAGTAATGTAGAGGGACACACATTAGAATTAGATAGTTTATTCAAAACATTCGAGGGAACACTAAATAATTTTGGTAGTGAACACGGGATGGCAAACTCTAGAGCAAGATTAAGAATGACAACGCTTTATCAAGTAGCTGCAGCAAACAATGGGATAGTTGTTGGAACAGGAAATAAAGTAGAAGATTTTGGAGTTGGTTTTTATACAAAATATGGTGATGGTGGAGTAGATATTTCTCCAATAGCAGATTGTAATAAAACTGATGTATGGGAACTTGGTAAAGAACTTGGAATTTTAAAAGAGATTATTGATGCTCCCCCTACAGATGGTTTATGGGATGATGGTCGTACTGATGAAGGACAGCTTGGTTTGTCATATAAAGAATTAGAAGAAGCAATGGATAATGAAAACTCTATAAATAGAGATAAATATAATTCAATTCGAAGTACAAATTTGCATAAAATGGAACCTATTCCAGTATGCAAAATTCCTAATTAATCAAATAGATTCACAAATCTACAATTTAAGTATATTCCTAGTTGTATGGCTAAAGATATATTTTTAACTAATAGTCTTGGTGGCAAGAAAGAAAAATTTAAACCCAAAAATGAAAAATCCATAGGCATGTATGTTTGTGGTCCTACTGTTTATGATGATCCACATATTGGTAATGCCAGACCATTAGTTGTTTTTGATATTCTCTATAAAATTTTAAAAAATAGATATGGATCAACATCTGTAAAATATATCAGAAATATAACAGACATAGATGACAAAATAATCAAAGCATCTAATGATCAAAATATTTCTATAAACGACTTAACTTCAAAAATTACTGAAAATTTTCATAAGGATTGTAATTACTTAAAGTGTGAGACACCAAACAGCGAACCAAAGGCAACAGAAAATATAAAACAAATGATTGAAATGATCACAGAACTAGAGAAAAAAGGGTTTGCATATTCAAAGGATAAGCATGTTTATTTTGAAGTTAAAAAATTTAGTGATTATGGAAAACTATCTAATAAAAAGTTAGATGAATTAATAGCTGGTTCACGAGTAGAGGTTTCAGAAATAAAAAAAAATCCTGAAGATTTTGTATTATGGAAACCATCAACAGATAAAGAGCCTTTTTGGGATTCTCCTTGGGGCAAAGGTAGACCAGGTTGGCACCTAGAATGTTCGGTTATGTCTAAAAGATATTTGGGTGAAGAATTTGATATTCATGGGGGTGGTAGAGACTTGATTTTTCCTCATCATGAAAACGAGATTGCTCAATCAAGGTGTGCAAATGAAACAAATTCATTTGCAAATTATTGGGTTCATAACGGATTTATAACTCTTTCTAACGAAAAAATGGCAAAATCTCAGGGAAACATATTAAAAATAAAAGATTTTAAAAATAAATATAATGGTCAAGTTTTAAGATTAGCATTAATCAGTGCTCACTATAGACAAGGATTAGATTGGAATGAAAAACTAATATCAGAATGTGAAAAGACTTTAAGCAAATGGTATTCAGCTTATTCTGATGTTCATAAAAGTACAATATTACCAGATAAATTATTAGATCCTTTATACGACGATTTAAACACTCCAGGCTATATTGCTAATTTACATTCTTTATATAGTAAAGCTTCAACTGGAACGAACGAGGATAAAGCAACTTTTGTAAAAGCTTGCAATTTTATAGGTCTATTAACTGATACTTCAGAAGAGTGGCTACAAACAAAAAAAAATACAATTTCTCTTTCAGAGGATGAAATTAATTCAAAAATAGCTGAGAGAAATAAAGCAAGAGATGAAAAAAATTATCAATTAGCTGATAAAATTAGGAAAGATCTTTTAGATAAGGGTATTTTAATTGAAGATAAAAATGGTACAACCTCGTGGAAATTAAAATGAGTAAAGAAAAAATCTATATATTTGATACAACACTTAGAGATGGGGCACAAACTCAAGGCGTTGACTTTTCATTAAATGAAAAAGAAAAAATTGCTAAATCTTTAGATAACTTAGGAGTTGATTATATCGAAGGCGGCTGGCCAGGAGCAAATCCAACAGATACAGAATTTTTCAATAAGGATCAGAATTTTAAAAATTCAAACCTTACAGCATTTGGCATGACTAAAAAATTAGAGCATAGCGCAAAAAACGACCCTATGTTGTCATCTTTGATTAATTCAAAGAGTTCATCAGTTTGTTTATTTGGTAAAAGTTGGGATTTCCATGTTGATGTTGCCTTAGGTATTTCAAATGATCAAAATTTACAAAATATAACCGAGAGTGCAAAGCATATAGTTAATTCAGGTAAAGAATTTATGTTTGATGCTGAACATTTTTTTGATGGCTATAAATCAAATCCTCAATATGCAATATCATGTTTAAAAGCTGCATATGATAATGGTGCAAGATGGATTGTTTTATGTGATACTAATGGAGGGACATTACCTCACGAAATTTCTAGAATCGTTGAGGAGGTAACAAAACATATACCTGGTAAAAACCTCGGAATTCATGCCCACAACGATACTGAAAATGCAGTTGCCAATAGTTTAGTAGCTGTGCAAGCAGGAGTTAGGCAGGTTCAGGGTACAATAAATGGACTCGGAGAAAGATGTGGTAATGCAAATTTGATGTCTTTGATCCCAACTTTTTTTTTAAAAAAAGACTTTTCAGACAAATTTGAAATTAATATCAAGCCAGAAAACATTAAAAATTTAACTCAATGTTCAAGATTATTAGATGAAATATTGAATAGAAAACCAAACAAACATTTACCCTATGTAGGTGCTTCTGCTTTTTCACACAAAGGTGGAATGCATGTATCAGCTGTACAAAAAGATCCAAAAACTTATGAACATATTAATCCTAATGAAGTAGGCAATGCTAGGAATATTGTTATTTCTGATCAATCAGGACAATCTAATATAATGTCTAGATTAAATGCAATTGGAATTGATATTAAAAAAAATGATCCAAAAATTAAAAAACTTCTTCATGAAGTAAAAGATAGAGAGTTTATAGGATATAGTTACGATGGTGCTGATGCATCTTTTGAACTTTTAGCTAGAAGATTGATAGGTGAAATACCAAGATATATTTCAATTAATGAATATGATGTTTCTGTTAAGAAAGATTCTACTGGTGAGGTAATATCATTTGCTAAAGCAAAACTTGAGGTGGATGGTCATGAAATATTATGTGAAGGTGAAGGTAATGGACCTGTTAATGCTTTAGATAATGCAATTAGAAAAAATGTAAACAAACTTGAAAAATACTCAGAATACTTAAAAGATCTAAAATTAGTCGATTATAAAGTTAGAATATTAAACACAGGAACTGGAGCTGTTACTAGAGTTTCTATAGAAAGTGCAGACTCAAAACATGGTAATTGGTTCACAATAGGAGTTTCTCCAAATATTATTGATGCATCTTTTAAAGCCCTAGTTGATAGTTTAGACTACAAGCTATTTAAGGATAATGCTCCTGCAAGTACTTGATGTCATTAAGAAATATAACTTTTATTTTACACAAACCTCAACTATCAGAAAATATAGGAGCCTGTGCTAGAGCTTTAAAAAACTTTAATTTTAACAATCTTTCAATTGTAAATCCCAAACCAATATTTCCGAATGATAAAATTATAGCAACATCTGTAGGGGCAAAAGACGTTATTAAAAAAGCAAAAGTATATGAAAATTTAGAAGCATCATTAAGCAAATTAGATATATTAGTTGCAACATCTGCAAGATTTAGAAATAAAAATATTAAACATATTTCAATAACTGATCTTAATAAGATTAATTACAAAAAAAAGGTTGGTTTTCTTTTTGGATCCGAAGCATCTGGATTATCAAATAATGAAGTTAGTTATGCTGATTATACTTTACAAATTCCAAGTAATAAGAATTTTAGATCCTTAAATTTGTCTCATAGTCTAATTATAGTAGCTCAAATAGTTAGTGGACTAATTTCAAATAAAAAATTTATTTTTGAAAAATCAAAAAAAATTAAAAGTGCAAATAAAACCGATATTCAAAAAATGTTAAATTTATGCATTAAAAATTTAGAGAATAAGAATTTTTTTCACCCTCCTGAAAAAAAACCAATTATGATGGAAAATTTAAGAAGTATTTTTTATAAACTCAATCTTTCAGAAAAAGAAACTCGTATTTTATCAAGCGTATTTGCTGGTTTAAGTAAGGAAAAGGTTGATTGACAAAACATAACTTAGGCTTATAAGACCTCCTATTAATGACAAAAAGATTAAACTCTAAACATAAAGTAGATAGAAGATTAAAAGTAAATTTATGGGGGAGACCCAAAAGTCCTTTTAATACAAGAGCTTATCCTCCAGGACAACATGGACAAACAAAATCTGGAAAACCTTCAGATTACGGAATTCAACTTCAGGCAAAACAAAAATTAAAATCTTATTATGGAAACATGAATGAAAGACAATTTAGAAATGTTTATAAGAAAGCGATTATGAAAAAAGGCGATACAGCTGAAAATTTAATTGGATTATTAGAGAGAAGATTAGATGCTGTGATTTATAGATCAAAGTTATCAAACACTATTTTTTCATCAAGACAATTAATTAATCATGGTCATGTTAAAGTAAATGGAAAAAAAGTTAACATAGCAAGTTATCAGGTTAAAGAAGAAGATACGATTGAAATTAGAGATAAATCTAAACAACTTGCTTTAATTGATATTGCTCTTGCCAACAAAGAAAGAGAAGTTCCAGAATATTTACAATTAGATGAAAAAAATAAAAAAGTTAAGTTTGTAAGAGTTCCTTCTTTTGAAGAAGTTCCTTATCCAGTTGTAATGGAGCCTAATTTAGTAATTGAATATTACTCTAGATAATTAATTTTTAGATTTAAAGTTTATTCCTTTAGATTCAAAAAGTTTAGCCAACTCTCCACTCTCATACATTTCTTTTACGATATCACATCCACCAATAAACTCGTTTTTAACATATAATTGAGGAATGGTTGGCCAATCACTAAATACTTTTATGCCTTCTCTTAGCTTTTGATTAGCTAAAACATTTATACCTTTAAAATTTACTTCAAGAACCTTTAAAATATTTGACGTTGCCATTGAAAATCCACACTGAGGTGCATCAGGTGTACCTTTCATAAAAAGACATACATCGTTATTTTCAATTTCACTTTTTATTAAATCATTTGTTTCTTGTTCCATTTAAATTTCCTTTGTTTTAATTGCTAAAGCATGAAGTTCGTTTCCCATTTTACCTTTTAAAGAATTATATACCATTTTATGTTGTTCTATTTTACTTTTACCTGAAAATTCAGATGATGTCACTGTAGCAGAATAGTGGTTTCCATCACCTGCTAAATCTTGAATTTCAACTTTTGCGTCAGGTAATCCTTCTTTAATTAAGCTTTCTATTTCTTTTAAATCCATTGCCATTAGCTATCCATATATTTCTTTAACCAATATTTATGTGCATCTGCCAATTCTTCAATAGGCAAATTGATATCATCTTGATATTCGATGGATTGCCCACCAACCGTCCCTAATTCATCAAAATGTACAGAATATTTGTTTAAAATCTCATTTACTTTCTTCAAACTAGCTTTAGGTATTTCGATAATATATCGTGCTTGATCTTCACCAAAAAAATATTCATATTTATTTGTTAAACCCTTAAGAGCATTTATTTTTATACCTTTTTTTCCTTTAATACACATTTTTGATATTGCAGTTAAAATTCCACCTAATGATACATCATGACAACTCACAATAAGATTTTTTCTAGATAAATCTAATACAGTCTCACCAATGTTTTTTTCATTAAATAAATTAACAGTTGGTGGAGGTCCTTTTTTTTCGTTTAAAAGCTCTCTTGCAAAAATGCTTTGATCTAAATGCCCATCAGTTTTACCAATTACATAAACTAAGTTTCCTTCAGTTTTAAAGCCCATAGTAAGCATTTGTTGATAGTTAGAGATTAGCCCTACACCTCCAATTGTCGGAGTAGGCTTTATGCCTTTATCTTTTGTTTCGTTATAAAACGAAACATTTCCAGATACGACTGGAAAATCTAGATACTTACTTGCTTCTGTAATTCCTTCAACACATTCTACGAATTCACCCATATTTTTTTCTTTTTCTGGATTTCCGAAGTTTAAACAATTTGTAATAGCAATAGGTTTGGCTCCAACCGAAATAAGATTTCTATAACTCTCACAAACTATTTGTTTTCCACCAGTTAATGGATGTGAGAAACAATATAACGCGGACGAGTCTACTGATGCTGCTACCGCTTTATTGGTTCCATGAACTCTTACAACACCAGCATCACCTCCTGGTTTTTGAATTGTATCACCCATTACTGTATGGTCGTATTGATCCCATATCCACTTTTTATCTGAAATATTTGAATTACTTAAAATCTTCTTCAAGCAATCTGATAATTTTAGAGTTTTAAATTCGTCTTTATCAAATTTTAATTTTTGAGGTAATTTAGTTTTTTTCCAAGGACGATCATAGATCGGAGCATTTTCAGCAAGAAGATCAATTGGTATTTCAGCAACTTTTTTATTATCAAATATTAATTCTATTTTTTTTGAATTAGTTGTTTTACCTATAACTGCAAAATCTAGGTTCCATTTATCAAATATTTTCTTCGCATGTTCTTCTTTTCCTTTTTCAAGAACAATAAGCATTCTCTCTTGACTTTCAGACAACATTATTTCGTATGGTGTCATTTTTTCTTCCCTACAAGGGACCTCACTAAGATTTAATTCAATTCCAAGATTTCCTTTTGATGCCATTTCCACACTTGAAGATGTTAATCCTGCTGCACCCATATCTTGAATTGCAATAATTGAATTATCAGCCATTAATTCTAGGCACGCTTCAAGTAATAATTTTTCAGTAAAAGGGTCCCCGACCTGAACTGTTGGCTTTTTTTCTTCAATTTTGTCATCAAAAGTTGCTGAAGCCATACTGGCACCATGAATTCCGTCTCTGCCCGTTTTCGAACCTACATATATTACTGGTTTATCTAAACCAGCTGCTTTTGAGTAAAAAATTTTATTTTTATTTACTAATCCAAGGGTCATGGCATTTACTAATATATTACCATTGTAAGACTCATCAAAAGTTGTTTGGCCAGCAATTGTTGGAACTCCAATACAATTTCCATACCCACCTATGCCTTTAACAACTCCTCTTAATAAGTTTCTTGTTTTTTTATGTTGTGGTGAACCAAAATGAATTGAATTTAGATTTGCTATTGGTCTTGCCCCCATTGTAAATACATCCCGCATGATCCCACCAACTCCAGTTGCTGCACCTTGATACGGTTCAATAAACGAAGGGTGATTGTGGCTTTCAATTTTAAATACAATTGCATCATCATCTCCAATATCGATAACACCAGCATTTTCTCCAGGTCCTTGAATGACCTGTTTTCCCTTCGTATGCATTTTTTTTAAATGTTTTCTAGAGGATTTATAGGAACAATGCTCGTTCCACATTGCAGAAAATATTGCAAGCTCAGTTAAATTAGGTGTTCTTTTCAGAAGTTCACATATTTTAGAAAACTCTTCTTTTTTTAATCCGTGGTCTATTGCAACTGCTTCTGTAACTTCCATTATTTAAAATTGTCTAAAATATTTTTGAAAAATAATGAACCATCTTCACCTGATAAATATTTATCTATCATTCTCTCAGGATGTGGCATCATTCCCAAAACATTTTTATTTTTATTAAATATTCCAGCTATATGTTTTATCGCTCCGTTAGGATTATTTTTTTCATTTTCTGTGCCATCTTCTCCACAATACGTTACAGCTATTTGATTATTATCCTCCAATGATTTTAATTCATCATCACTACAAAAGTAATTTCCTTCATTGTGAGCAATATGAAGTTCTAAAACATCTTTTTTCAAATCTTTAAAATATTTATTTTGTTTATCTTTAACTTTTACATAAACATTGCTGCATATAAAATTTAGAAACTTATTTTGTTGTAAAATTCCATTTAGTAGGCCAGTTTCAGTTAAGATTTGAAATCCATTACAAATACCTAGTACTAGACCTCCAGAATTAGCAAAATCAATCACTGATTTTATAATATTTGATTTAGAAGCAATGCTTCCACATCTTAAGTAATCACCATAAGAAAAGCCACCTGGCAATACTATTAAATCTGATTTTGGAATAGATTGATCATTGTGCCAAACCATTTGATTTTTAAAACCAAATTTTTTTAGAGCCACATCCATGTCTCTATCACAATTTGATCCTGGAAAAATAATGACTGATGATCTCATTTATTAAACTATTTTGTAATCCTCAATAACAAGATTGGCCAATAGCTTTTTACACATGTCATCTACTAAAGACTTTGCTTTTTTTTCATCTTTCTCTTTAACTTCAATTTCAAAATATTTACCTTGTCTTACATCTTCTACATTCCCAAAATTCATTCCGTTAAGTGTTTGTTGAATAGCCTTCCCTTGAGGATCTAAAACTCCATTTTTAAGAGTTACAATTACTTTAATTTTCATTATTTCTTTTTAATCTTTACTGCTTGTGGCTTGGTGTATTTTAATGGTCTTATATTTGATTGTTCATGAAGTATATCTAATCTTCTAGCAACTTCTTGATAAGCCTCAATTAGATTACCAAGGCCTTTTCTAAATCTATCTTTATCTAATTTTTTGTCACTATTTACGTCCCATAGTCTGCAGGTATCAGGACTTATTTCATCTGCAAGCATGATCTCTTTTTTTCCATTTTTTTCATATCTTCCAAATTCTACTTTAAAATCTACAAGTTTAATTCCCACACCCCTAAACATACCTTGAAGAAAATCATTAATTCTATTTAATTCTTTATTAATATCGTTTAGTTCATCTTTTTCCATCCACTTAAAAGCCAAGATGTGTTCAGTGCTTACCAAGGGATCTCCTAAATCATCATCTTTTAAGCAATACTCTATTAATGGATTATCTAAGACTGTCCCATCTTCAATACCCAATCTTTTAGTTAATGACCCAGTTGCAATATTTCTTACAATAAATTCAATTGGTATGATTTCAACGTGCCAAACTAGTTGTTCTCTCATATTTAAACGTTTTACTAAATGATTTTTGATACCAACATTGTTTAATTGAGTTAATATATGTTCGGAAATTCTATTGTTTAAAATTCCTTTACCATCTATCACTGCTTTTTTTTGATTATTAAATGCGGTTGCATCATCTTTAAAATGTTGGATAACATATTTTTTATCGTTACTTGCAAAAATTATTTTTGCTTTACCTTCGTATAATTTTTTTCCTTTTTTCATTATTTAAATACTCTTTTAAATATATAATTTACATTTTTTAAGTGCTTGTCATATGTAAAGATTTTATCTAATCTTTTTTCACTTATTTTGCCAGTGATTGATTTATCACTTTTTAAAAGTGTTAATAGGTTTGTATTTTTTGCAAAACTAGCTTTTGCATGAGACTGAACCAATCTATACGCTTTTTCTCTAGCGATACCTGATTTTGTAAGTTCTAACATTACCTCTTGAGAAAAAACAACACCTCTTGTTAAGTTTAAATTTTTTATCATTATTTTTGGATAAATAATCATTTTTTCTAAAATTCCTGACAGTCTAACTAAAGCAAAATCTAAAGTTATATTTGCATCCGGACCAATATTTCTTTCAACACTAGAATGAGAAATATCTCTTTCATGCCATAAAGAAATATTTTCTAAAGCTGGAATTACATAGCTTCTTACCATTCTTGCAAGTCCGGTGAGATTTTCACTTAATATTGGATTTTTTTTATGAGGCATAGCAGATGAGCCTTTTTGATCTTTTGAAAAGTATTCTTGTAATTCATAAACTTCTGATCTTTGTAAATGCCTTATTTCTGTCGCTACTCTTTCAACAGATCCAGCAATAATCCCGAGAACAGCAAAATAATGTGCATGTCTATCTCTTGGTATAATTTGAGTTGAAATTGGCTCAGCTTTTAATTTTAATTTTTTTGCAACATAGGTTTCAATTTTAGGATCTATATTCGCAAACGTTCCTACCGCTCCTGAAATAGCGCATGTTGATACATTTTCAATTGCATCTTTTAATCTTAATTTGTTTCTCTTAAATTCTTCATAAAATGATGCTAATTTTAGTCCAAATGTAATTGGTTCCGCATGAATACCATGACTTCTTCCAATACATGGAGTTAGCTTATATTTTTTTGCCTGTTTTTTTAGAACAGATAAAATTTTATCAATATCTCTTAATAAAATGTTTCCTGATTGAACCAATTGAATATTTAAAGTTGTATCCAAAACATCAGATGAGGTCATGCCTTGATGAAGATATCTTGCTTTAAGACCAGCTTGTTCTGTAATTGATGTCAAAAAAGCAATTACATCATGTTTAACTTTTGCCTCTATATCATGAATTCTTTTAACTTTGATTTTGCCCTTTTTTTTTACTAATGAAGCAACTCCTTTAGGAATAATTTTATATTTTTCCATTGCCTCGGCTGCAGCAATTTCTACATCTAGCCAAATTTTATATTTGTTTTCTTCAGACCAAATACTGACAAGTTCTTTTCTAGAATATCTTGATATCATTAATTATATGGGGGCCTCGTATAACCTTTAACAGATTCTGTGAAAATTTCATATGAATCTTCAGTGATACCAACAGTGTGCTCAAATTGAGCTGATAATGATTTATCTTTAGTTACTGCTGTCCACCCATCATTTAAAACTTTTGTGTCATATTTTCCGGAGTTTATCATTGGTTCAATGGTAAAGGTCATACCAGGTATTAGTTCTTTGCCAGTATTTTTAGATCCGTAATGAAGTATATTAGGAGGTTCATGAAATACATTACTTATTCCATGCCCACAAAAATCTCTTACAACTGAATAACCTTTGCTTTCAACATAAGATTGAATTTCAAATCCTATATCACCAAGTTTTTTACCTGGCTCTAAAATAGATATTGCTTTCATTAATGAGTCGTAGGTTGCTTCGATTAAATTTTTTGCCTTAACTGGAATATTTCCAATTTCATACATTCTACTTGTATCTCCATAATGATTATCAACGACCGCTGTCACATCAACATTTACTGCATCACCATCTTCTAAAATTCTCTCAGAGGGTATTCCATGACAAACTACATGATTTAATGATGTACAGAGTGATTTTTCAAAACCTCTATAAAATAACGGAGCTGAATAGCCTCCATTATCTTTTATAAATTCATAAGCTAATTTATCAATCTTATCTGTTGATACTCCTGGTTTAATATAATCTGTAAGCATGTCTAAAGTTTTAGATGCAAGCTTTCCTGCAACTCTCATCTTTTCAAATTTTTCTTTATACTCACTCATCTATAATATTAATTTTTTTTTCAATTTTAATCTCTTTAGAACTAAGTTTGCATCTATAAGCGAGAAATTTTACTCCTGCTTTTTTTGCATATTTGTAGTTTTCAAAATAAATTTGATCAATATCTTTTGCAATTCTAAAGTTATTTATATTTTGAATTTGCGTTAAAAATAAGACATATGGCTTATATCCTTTTTTAATTGATTTAATTAACATATTTAGATGTTTTGTTCCTCTTGATGTTACTGCATCAGGAAATTCTGCAACATCATTTTCTCTAAATAATGTTACATTTTTTACTTCTATTAAATTATTGTCACATAAAAAGTCAAATCTTGTATCGTCACTGAATTTAAATTCTGGTTTAATATTTTTAATAGATTTAAATTCTGATATTAATTTATTTTCTAATCCATGATTAACAATTTTGTTAGCTCTATGAGTATTTACCCCAACGTATCTTTTTTTTGCTTTAATAATTTCTAATGTAAATTTTAGTTTTCTTTTTGGATTATCGTGTTTTGTGACCAATACTTCATTATCCTGATCCAATAGGCCTTGCATAGATCCAGTGTTAGGACAATGTGCCGTTATAATCTTGTTATTTACTTTTATATCAGCGAAAAATCTTTTATATCTTTTTAATAATTTTCCTTTAATAAGGCTATTTGTAAATTTCATATAAATTTACTTATATTTACATATGCAAAATAAAAAAGAGATAAATGCTGGTATTTTAATTATCGGTAACGAAGTTCTATCGGGCAGAACACAAGATGTTAATACAAGCACTTTGGCAATTTGGTTAAATTCATTAGGCATACTTGTAGCAGAAGTTCGTGTAATTCCTGATGATCAAAGTATTATTATAAATACAGTTAATGAACTGAGAAAAAGATATTCTTATATATTTACCACAGGGGGAATAGGGCCAACTCACGATGATATTACAGCAGAGTCTGTATCTAAAGCATTTAATATTGAATATGGATTTCATAAAGAGGCTTTTTCAATACTTGAAAATTATTATAAGCCGGGTGAATTTAATGAAGGGAGACAAAAAATGGCGAAAATGCCTGTTAGTGCTAGTTTAATTTTAAATCCATCGAGCGGTGCACCAGGATTTTATGTTGAAAATGTATTTTGTCTTCCAGGAGTTCCATCAATTATGAAAGCAATGCTTGGAAGTTTAAATAATCTCTTAGTTGGTGGAGAGCCAATATTAAGCGAAACAATTAATTTAAGAACTGTTGAGAGCGAAATAGCTAAATCTTTAACAGAAATCCAAAATAATAATTCTGAAGTTGAAATTGGAAGTTATCCATTTTTTAAAGCTGGAAAATTAGGAGTATCCATTGTTGTTCGATCAGCTGATAAAACAAAAATTGAAAAATGCAATTCAGAAATACTTAAATTTGTAAAAGATAAACAAATCGAAATAGTTGAGCGTTAATTATGCTTTATTTTGCTTACGGAAGTAATCTAAATCATTTTCAAATGAAAAGAAGATGTAAAGATTCAATATTTATTAAAAGGATAAATTTAAAAGGATATACTCTTAATTTCAGAAGTAAGTATCGTGCAGCAGATATAGAAAAAAAAAATAATTCTATTGTCCCTGGTGGATTGTATGAGATATCGAAAAGTGATGAAAAAAAACTTGATATTTATGAAGATTATCCAATTCTATATAAAAAAATGTATTTCAAGTATTACAACAATACTGTGATGACTTATATAATGCCTAAAAAAACAATTTTTAGATATCCAACCGAGAGATATCTAAATGTTGTCAAACAAGGCTATAAAGATTGTAAATTAGATCAAAAGTATCTCAAAAAAGCTTTAGTAAATTTTTAATTAATGCTTTCAAAATCTAAAATATTTTTTAAAGGTACAGCTGCTGTTTTACCTCATATGTTATCTGTAATTCCTTTTGGAATAATAACTGGAGCCATTGGTGTTGAATTAGGTTTTGATCCAATTTTAGTTTATGCAACTTCTTTGATAATTTTTGGAGGCGCCTCACAAATAATATTTATGCAACTTTTGTCAGGTGGAGCCTCATCATTAGTAGCTATTACATCAGTTGGAGTAATTAATTCGAGACATTTATTGTATGGAGCAGTTTTATCTGAATATCTTGAAAAACTTAATTTTATAAAAAAATTATTTATATCTTATTTTATTGTAGACCAAGGTTTTGCAGAGTCTAACAAGTACATTAAACAGAATAAAAATTTATCTAATCCGCATTACTATATTCTTGGAACAGGAGTTACACTTTGGTTTTGTTGGCAATTATCAACAATCAGCGGAATTATATTAGGTTCATTTATTCCTGAAGAATTGGGCTTAAAATTTGCAATTCCTCTTACCTTTTTAGCAATTATTATAAATGATTTGAGAAAATTAGATCACGTTTTTGTGATGTTGGTATCTGGATTTGCATCATTAATTTTATTTGATGCTCCATTCAAATCTTACATAATATTATCGCCCATTGTTGCTTTAATTTCAGCTTTTATAATGTTGAGGTTTAAAAAATGAGTTGGTTTTCAATTATCGTATCTGGAATTGTTACCTATTTTTCTAGGATGGCTATGGTTGCTTTAATTGATAGAGAAATGCTTGGTGCAAAAGTCAAAGAGGTCCTTAATTATGTCCCAGCAGCTGTATTTCCTGCAATAATTTTTCCTGGAGTATTTTTTAATGATTTTGGTTCATTTGTAGAATATTCAAATCCAAAAATTTACGGTGCAATAGTTGCCTTGATCATTGGATTTTACTCAAAAAATATAATTGCAACTATTCTATCTGGATTGTTATCTTATTGGATAATAATTTTTTTTATTAACCAATAACAAATGAGAGATTTTTTTATATATAGAAGAGATATAGACGGTCTAAGAGCAATTGCTGTCCTGCCAGTAATTTTTTTTCATGCAGGATTTGAGATTTTCAATGGAGGTTTTATTGGTGTTGATATTTTTTTTATAATTAGTGGCTATTTAATAACTTCGCTAATATTAAAAGATTTAGAAAGTAACAGTTTTTCTTTATTAAAATTCTATGAAAGAAGAATAAGAAGAATTGTACCTTTATTATTCTTTGTAGCTTTAATTTGTATACCTTTCGCATGGCTATGGATGTCTCCTAAGCAATTTATTGATTTTTCTCAAAGTATTGCTTCTTTAAGTATTTTTTCATCAAATTATTTATTTTGGAGAGAGAGTGGATATTTTGATTTGTCTGCAGAGACCAAACCTTTGTTGCACACTTGGAGTATATCTATTGAGGAACAATATTATTTATTTTTTCCAATTTTATTAATTGCAATATCTAATTTAAAAAAATTAAAACCAGCTATATTCATTATTTTTTTATTTATAATAAGTTTTATTTTTAGTGAGTATGGTTGGAGAAAATATCCATCTGCAAATTTTTATTTAATTTTTTCACGTAGTTGGGAGCTATTAATAGGTTCAATGTGTGCATTATATATAAAAGATAAAGGTTATTTAAATAATACTTATCTACCTTTTTTTGGTCTTTTAATGATAATATTTTCAATAATAATATTTGATGAGACTACACCAACGCCTAGTTACTATATATTAATACCAATTATAGGGACTATATTTATAATTTTAAGTTCAAATAAAAATCTAATAATTACAAAAATATTATCAAGCAAGTTTTTAGTGGGAATTGGCATAATAAGCTATTCATTATATTTGTGGCACCAACCAATACTAGCCTTTTCAAAAATATATCTTTTCGAACAGGTTTCAATTCTAACTAAAATAATTATAATTTTTTTTACATTTATAATTTCAGTATTTAGTTGGAAATTTATAGAACGCCCGTTTAGAAATTTAAATTTCATCAATCAAAAAAATATTTTTATATTTTTTGTATTAGCATCCTCTTTTTTATTTATTTTTGGTTATATAGGACATGTAAAAAAAGGGTTTCCTAACAAAGTATCCAAAAATAATACAATTTCTGAAAAAAAAATATTAAATGAGAATATATGGTTGATAGGCGACTCTCACGCAAATCATTTAGTTACTGGAATAAAAATTATAACAACTGGCAAAATATTTAATAACAGTTCAAATGGATGCATTCCTCTAAGAAATGTTGATAGATATGACGATAGATTTTTACCATATCAGTGTTCTAATTTTATAAATAAAACACTAGATAATATTATTGCTAAAGACCCATCGGGATATATTTTGCTCTCTAGTATGGTACCAGTTTATCTTGAAGGGAAAACTTTTAGGAACAAAGATTTAAAGAGAATCAAAGGGAATGAAGTTAAACTAATAAATAATTTACAATTAGATAATAAATGGAAAATATTTGAATTAGGACTTGAAAATACCTTTATGGAGTTATCAAAATTAAAAAATACTAAAACTATATTTGTGATAGATGTTCCCGAGCTAGGTATTTCTTTTGGTTGTAAAAAAAAGAGTAAAATAATCCAAACTAATTTTTTTCAACTAAAAGATAATGTAGAAAATCAAGTTGCAAAAAATTGCTCTGTTCCAAGATCTGTTTATGATGATCGTAATAAAGAATATAAAAGAATTGTAAAAAAAGTATCTAAAAAATTTCCAAAAATAAAAGTATATGATCCAACAAACTCTTTTTGTAATACAGTAAAATGTAATGGATATCTAAATAAATATGGTTATCTTTATCATGATTACGATCATTTAAGTCATAATGGAAGTAAATACTGGGCGATTAACTTTGCTAAATGGTTGATAGATAATTAAATAATGTCTAATTTAATGTGTGTACTTATATTCAAAACTTCAAAATATTAAAGAACCTATAAGAATTGTATTTATTGGTTGTGGCAAATTTGTTTCGATGTTTCTTGCACAGTACAATCAATTGAACAAAATTGTAATAGATACGATTATTGAACTTGATATTGAAAGAGCAAAAAAAAATTGTTCAAATAGTGGATTATCCAATGAAACTATAGAGAATATAAATTTTTCAGATAATTTAGACAAAGTTTTAGATAGAGAAATTGATGTATTTATTGAGGCCACAGGCAACCCGATAGTAGGGACTATTCACGCAAAAAAAATTATAGAAAGCAAGAAACATATAATAATGGTTAATGTTGAGGCAGATGTATTATGTGGAAAATATTTATCTGATTTAGCAAAGGAAAATAATGTGATCTGTTCAATGGCTTATGGTGATCAGCCATCATTAATATTAGAACAAATTGAATGGGCAAAATTAAATGGTTTTGAAGTTATATGTGCGGGTAAAGGAACAAAATATCATCCTTCATTTGAATATTCGACACCAGAAACTGTTTGGGGACACTATGGTTTAACTAAAGAAAGAGCTGAAAATGAATCTGGGATGAATCCTAAAATGTTTAATAGTTTTTTATGTGGTGATAAATCATCAATAGAAATGTGTGCTGTTAGTAATGCTACAGACTTAAAATGCCCAAATAGTGGATTAACATATCCTCCAATCGGAGTTTATGACATTGCTAAAAAATTAATTCCAAAATCTGAAGGAGGTTTATTAGATTATTCTGGTCAAGTAGAAGTTATTTCTAGTATAGATTTAGATAAAAAAGATATTCCTAATGATCTTAGATGGGGGGTGTATATTGTTATCAAGGCTCAAAATGAGTATGTAAAAAACTGTTTCAAAGACTATGGAATGGTAACAGACTCTTCGGGAAGTTATTCAGCCATTTGGAGGCCTTATCATTATATTGGATTAGAATTAGCTCAATCGATTTATTCCATAGTGCTTGATAATAAGGCAACAGGTCATACAAAAAATTTTAATGCTGAAATAGCTAGTGTCGCAAAAAAAGATTTAAAAGCAGGACAAAAACTTGATGGAGAAGGGGGTTATTGTGCAAGGGGAAGGTTGATTTCATCCAAAAGATCTAAACAAGAAAGAATTTTACCTATGGGATATACTGATAATGCAATCTTAAAGAATGACATAACGAAAGATGAATTTATAAGTTTGGATGATGTTGAGCTAAATTTACCAAAAGATATAATTGAAGCTAGAGAATATCAATACAATTTAATATAGTTGAGATATAAATTTTAATATATAAAATGAAAAAACTTTTAGGGATCGTGGTTCTTTGCTTGTTAATGAGCAGTAATGTTTATTCTAAAACAATAGTTGTAAAAGCTAATCCAGAAAAAGGTTTTCATTTTCCTTATTTATTAAAAACTTCAAAAAAAACTGTTGATGCTAATTACATGGTAGTAGAGTCAAATAATACTGGTAGTAATAATTCAATTAAAGGCATGACTAGTAAAGCTAAAAAATCTTTGAGTTGGGTTATAGGATCAAGTATTTCAAAAAAACTGAAATACCCAATGTTAATGCCTGTTTTTCCATTCGGCACTTCGGCACTAATGCAAAATAAATATTATTTTCCTCAATTAGACAGCGATGTTCTAAAAATAGATAAAGATAAATATAGAAGAATTGATTTACAGTTAATTGCAATGATTGATGACGCAAGAGAAAAATTATTGAAAGAAAATAATCAAAATATTAATGAAAAAGTGATTATGGTAGGATTTTCATCATCATCTTTATTCTCTGCAAGATTTACTTTTTTACATCCAGATAGAGTTTCAGTAGCTATAGGTGGAGGAATAGGAGGTTTATTACCTGTTCCAACTGACAAAATTAATGGAATTGATGCAATATATCCAATTGGTACATATGATTTTGAAAAAATTACTGGAAAAAAATTTGATTTGGAAGAATTTAAAAAAACTCCTCAATTTTATTATCAAGGCACAAAAGATAAATCAAATCCCTTTAGAAGAGGGGCTGAAGATTTAACAGATGAAGAATATGAAATTGTAAAAAAACTTTTTGTAGATGGTTTACCTTTTGAAGACAAACCTGTTTCTCTAAAAGTAAGTACTGTTATGTGGAATAATTCTCAAAAATATATTAATCAAATAGTAGATAATATTAAATTTGAAAGTCCTAAAGGTTTAGGACATGAAATAACTCCTAAAATGATAAACAAAAGTGTAAAATTTATTAAAGAATATATAAACTAATGAAAAAAATTTTGGTTATTACATTATTAATTTTTATCTCAAACACAGTTCTTAACGCAGAAACAATTAAACCAAAAAAGACACCACTAAAAAAATTATCCAAACAACTAGGCAATGGAGAATTAATTAAGATTAATTCATATCAAGTTTCTGATTATAAAGGCATTATGGAGGGCTGGTATAAAGAGAGTCCAATAATAGTTGATGCTCTTATTACTTATCCAGAGGGAGAAGGTCCATTTCCTTTATTATTAATCGTTCATAGTAGTGGTGGACCAGGAGAATTTACTGAAAGTTGGTTGGAGTTTATGAGAGATCAACAAAAACCTTTGTTAAACATGGGAATAGCGACAATGTATTTAGATAATTTTTCTGCCAGAGGTGCAAAACATACTTATTTAGATCAATCAAAAGCATCTTTGTGGTCTACTTATATAGATATGTTTATGGCGTTGGATTATCTCAGTAAGGATCCAAAAATAAATATTAAAAAAGTTGGTATCTCTGGCTATTCACGTGGAGGAAACCTTTCAATTATGGCTGCAGAAAAAAGATTGAGAGATAAATTAGTTAGCAAAGATCTTTATTTCGCTGCGTCTCAACCAAGATCTGCTGAATGTGGAATTACTGGAATGTTTAGAAATCCAACTCCAGTTAAAGAAACTAAAATTTGGTATGTACATGGTTTAGCTGAGGATTATACTTTACCAGGTCCGTGTGTAGAAATAATGGAAAAAATGCAAGCCAAAGGTGCTGACATTAAAATTGATTTGAGAGAAGGATGGTATCATTTATTCACAGGAAATTATGAACCTGAGTTTTCAAAAAGGACTCAATATTTTTGGAAGTGTACTAATTTTTACACAGAAGATGATGGTAATCCTAATAAAGAGTTTCTTGATTTAATTTTAAAAAATACAAAAATAAAAAGTTTGGATGAATTTAATGAGTTATCACGTAAAAATCCAAGAAAAGCTTTTAAAACAATGTTCAAGGGTCTTAAAAAGGAAAAATGTATTGGAAAAGGTGTTACTGAAGGAGGTAACCATGGAAAAACTTTTATGCCAGAGTATTTAGCTTTTTGGAGAGAAAATTTACTAAATTGAACTAGTTTAATAAATAGCATATTTCAAATGATAAAGTAATGAAAAAAGTCTTTATAAACAATATAGGAAGAAGAAAGTTTTTAAAAACATCACTTTCAACATTGGCTTTTGCTACTATGCCAAAAATTTCTTTTGCACAATCTAACCCTGATGTTGTTGTTATTGGCGCAGGATCATCAGGTTTATCAGCTACTGCTGAGCTAATGCAAAAAGGTGTATCGGTATTATGTGTTGAGGCTATGAATAGAACTGGTGGAAGATGTTATGCGGATACTTCAACTTTTGGAATACCAATTGATATAGGTGCCCATTGGTTACATGGATTTTCGGAAAACCAATTTGCAAAATTTGGAAAAAAACATAAAGATAAATTTAAAATATATCCAGAAGATGCCCCATCTGTTGTTTACGATGGCGAAAGAAAAACAGAAGCAACAGAACTTTGGAAAATATACAAACAATTAAAAAAAATTAAAAATAGAAGTAGAGCAGATGTTCCGTTTATAACTTTGGTACCAGAAAAAATAAAAAAAAATACCTGGTTTGATACTGCTGCTAGCATGGTAGGTGATTCTAGAGACCTAGATAATTTTTCTCCACATGATAATAATGTTAATTGGTATGATCCTGGAACTGGAGATGGTCTTTGCAGAGAAGGGTATGGCTCTTTGTTAGCTTATTATCGAAAAGATGTTCCTGTTAAATTGAATACAATTGTTAGTGAAATAAAATGGGACGGAAAAGGAGTACAAGTTGTAACTAATAAAGGAACGATAAGTGCAAAAGCTTGCATCGTTACTACTTCAATTGGTGTCCTAAAGGCCGAAAAAATTAAGTTTACTCCACCTTTACCGGTAAGAAAAATCAAAGCTTTAGATGGAGTTTCAATGACCTATTCAAATCGAGTTTTAATTCAATTGAAGAAAAAATTTTACAAAGCAAAAAGAATAAAAAATGATACGTGGTTTAATACTAAATGTAATAGTAATGGAGCTAAGTCACCTAAAACTTACTATGGGTCTCTTAAAATGGGTGGATCCAATGTCTCTCTTTTTGGTATGTCAGGACAATTTGCAAAAGATATAGGAGAGGAAGGCGATAACGCAATGATAGATTTTATTTTAAATGATCTTAAATCAACCTTTGGTTCAAAATTTTTTAAAAAGTATTTTATTAAAGCTAAAGCTATAGCGTGGTCAAAAAATCCTCTTACCTTAGGTGCTTACACTGGAGGAATACCTGGAAAGTCAAATAATTTGAGACGTGAATTAAGAATGCCTGTAGGAGATAGAATTTTTTTTGCAGGAGAAGCCACTGCTTTAGCTTTTAGCACAGTTCATGGTGCTGATCGAAGTGGCAAAAGAGCTGCAACTGAAGTTTATATATCCCCCGTTTTAAACTAAATTAAGTTGGAATGTAAACCTAATTATAAATTAAAAAGCTGTTTTTCAAGCAAATAGACACATTGTTTAGGATTTGTTAGTTTTGGATTATGAAAAAACTTTTATTGATCGTAGTTATGGGTTTGTTGTTGAGTGGAAACTCTAAAGCTTGTGATAAAGAGGATTTCATAAAATATGTATCAGCAGGTAAAAACAAATGTATAGCAATTTTAAATTTAGGAAAGATTGAAAAGGGTAAAAAAAACCTAATAGTATTTCTTCATGGTGATGGTAGCCCTAATTCTCCAAGACCAGGAATACCCAAAAAAAGTCAAATTAGATTTGCAAAAGAATTAATAAACGATAATAACAATATTTTTCTTTTTGCAAGACCTGGTTACTTTATTAGAGAAAGAGGCAGTAGTGAAGAGGATAGATATTCATCAGGACCTCGTAAAGCTATAAAGAGTACAATAGTAAATTATGATTGGAAAAATTTTCAAATACTAGCACCTGCGTTACAAAATCTTAAAAAATATTATAAACCAAAAAAACTAATTTTAATTGGTCATTCTGGAGGAGCTTATCAGGGAGGTACTATTCATGGAAAAGTACCAGGATTAGTTGATATAAATATTTTGATCTCTTGCCCGTGTGACTGGGAAATTAGAAAAAAACTAAGCAACGGTAAAAAATGGGAAACCAAATCTCAATTGAAAAAATTAAAAAAAAACTCACCAAGTTTCAATTATAAAGATATAGATTTAAAATCTCTCAATATATTAATTGTTGGAAAAGATGATAAAAATACAGCTCCAGGAGTTTCAAAATATTATTATGATTTACTTAAAAAGAAAAAACTACAAGTTAAGTTACATATTATTGATGGAGGCCACGGATTAAGGTCTATGCCAACAATTGGATCTATAATTAAAGAATATATAAACTAATAAAAAAATTTACTTATTACTCTTGTTCAATTATAAATATTAGCATAAACACTCATGAAATTCATTAATGCCCTCGTGGTGAAATTGGTAGACACAAAGGACTTAAAAGCCAAGGGATAGAAGTTAAAGTCAGTCCAAAGTAGTCTAAGGTAATCTAAAACATCCTATAAAATCCCATTACTTCAATTAAGCTTTAAATCAATATAAGGAAATTAAGCTTATTAAATATCTCAAAACCAGTACCAAACCAGTACCTAAAGAGATAACATGGTTAAGTTAAATTTATGACAATTGCTAAATTCATCCAAGGATGCAAAAATTTTGAGGATTTTGTAGCGCAAACTAAAAAGCTCCCCAATAAAGGTAATTGGAAAAAAAATAGATTAGGAAAAGACACAGCATTTGAATTTTTAACAAAGTTAATCTTAGAAAAACATCCGCTATTCAAAAAACTAAATATTAAAAATGTTTGGCATGAAAGTGAAATACCATCAAGAGATAAAAAGAAAATTTCTTATCCAAAGAATATTGGAGATGAGGGTATAGACTTTCTTGTTAAAACCAAATTAGGAAAATACCACGCAATACAATCTAAATTTAGAGGCAACCCTAAAGAAACTCTAGCGATTGGCAAAAAATCAGATTTAGGAACAACATTTAATTTAGTTAATGGTATATGTAAAAATATTGAAAATATTTATGTTTTTGCAACAATAAATAGTCCTCCTAAAAAATATAAACTCATCCCAAAAAATTGTATTTTTATATTAAATTCATTTTTTAAAGAATTTAACAATAATATTTCAAAATGGAACTCTCTAAAATCAAACTTTAAAAAGATAGATTTTAAAGATGAATTAAAAAATCCTGAATTATTTCAAGAAGAAGCAATTAAAAATTTAAAAAAATATTTTAAAATCAAAAAAAGAGGTTGTCTGTTTTTACCTTGTGGAACTGGAAAAACACTAATCAGTTATTGGTTTGCAAAACAGATGAACTATAAAAAGATTCTCATTTTAGTTCCAAATTTAACCTTGGTATCTCAAATTTTGAACAATTGGGTAAATCAAGATTATGCAAATAATATTACAAAAAATAAATGGTTAGTAGTATGCAGCGATAAAGATGTTAGACTTAACGAAGATCCAATGGTAGTAAATACCAAAGATCTTCCATTTGAAACGACGACAGATGAAAAGTTAATTAAAAATTTTCTTAAAGATAATAAAAATCACTATTCATTTATAATTAGCACATACAATAGTAGCCATAAAATATGCAGTATATCTAAAAAAATTAATTATAATTTTGATCTTTGTATTTTTGATGAAGCACACAAAACTGTTGGCACCAAAGACAAACTTTTTTCAAAAGCCTTACATGATAAAAATCTTAAAGTTAACAATAGACTATTCATGACAGCTACAAAGAGAATTGTTCATGGCCATAAAAACATAATTGATATGAGTAATAAGGAAATTTATGGTGAGATAGCTCATGAGCTTTCATTTAAGAATGCAATTGAAAATAACAATCCAAGATTATGCAATTATAGATTTAGAGCATTGGGCGTATCAAAAGATGAGATTTTACAACTTTGGAAATTAAATCCAAAAGTAAGATCTAAAACCTTGGATTCAACTACGATGAAGTATCTTTCAGGACTTATCTTGCTTTTTAAGATTTGGAAAAAATATAATTTAAAAAAAGGTATTACTTTTCATAATACTATCGGTGGATCAGAAAATTTCAAAAGTATGGCAGAACAATACCAGCCATACTTAAATAAAATGAATGATATAGAATTTTTCAACATATCCTCAAAAAAAAGCCAATCAGGAGACAAACAATCGATTATTGAAGATTTTTCTAAAGATAAAAAAAGTATAATTACTAACGCAAGATGCTTGGTTGAAGGAGTAGATGTACCAGCTGTAGATTTGGTTTTATTTTCAGATAAAAAAAGATCTAGGGTGGATATAGTGCAGGCAATTGGAAGATGTTTAAGAAAATCAGGAACAAAAAAATTTGGTTATGTAATAGTGCCATTTATCTTTGATAAAAAACTTAAACCTGAGAATTTACTTAAAAGTGAATACAAAGATGTAATAAAGACTATACGTATCTTATCTCTTTACGATAAAACATTTGCTGAAGATATAAAGCTAGCTTCAAAGAATAATAATTATTTCAAAGGTAAAGTTGAAATTGATATTCCTGAATACGACAAGATTGTTGATATTGATAAGATAAGAAAAGCTATTAAAATTGAAAATTTTAAAAGTATAGGGCCACTAAATTGGTTACCTTTTGATAAAGCTAAAGAATATATACAATCTAAAAATATACAAACATCTGCTGAATACTTTCAAAAACATAAAGACGGTAAACTTGATGCAGATTTACCATTTGATCCTAAAATTGTTTATGGTGATGAAGGTTTTACCTCATGGGGAGATTTTTTAGGAACAGGTAGAATTGCAAATCAAAATATGGAATTTGTTTCATTAGAAGACTTAAAAGAAAAAGTTCAAGATTTAAAAATAAAATCTCAATCAGAATATTGGAAAGCTTTTAAAGAGGGTAAACTTTTGGGCTGCCCTCAATCACCAGATAGAACCTATGCAAAGGATGGATGGTTAAAAAAAGGTGGTTGGGGATATTTATGTGGTCATGGAAAAACAGCTTATTATTTAATGAAAAGACCTAAATTTAAAACTTTAAAAAAGATTGTTCAAAAATTAAAATTAAAATCAGCAAATGAATATTTTCAAATACAGGTTAAATCTTTATCTAAAAAAGGTTTATTGCCAGTTAATTCACCTAGAAAACCTGATGTAGCATATCCAAAAGATTGGAAAGGTTGGCCTGATTTTTTAGGCAAAATTAATAAGTCGGGATCAAAAATTGTCTATATAGATTTTGAAAAATTAAAATTATTGTTAAAACATAATAAGATCAATTCTGAACCTGAATATGAAGAATTTTATATTAAAGAAAGAAACAAGATAACTTTACCAAGACATCCTAGTAGGTGTAAGCAATATTCTAAATTTTGGAAAGATTGGGATGATTTTTTAGATAGAAAATAGTTTTTAAAAAATTAATTTATAGGATTTTATGGGATAACCAGTACCAAACCAGTACCTAGGAAGATAAAATAAAAAAAATTTACTTATT
>CACKTH010000012.1 GCA_902603045.1 uncultured Pelagibacteraceae bacterium
AATTAATGGAAATGATTATAACACATTTGATGGGACACCAGTTAGAGATTATATACATGTAAGTGATTTAGCAAATATACATTTAATTGTTTCAAAATATTTAACAAATAAAAAGTCCTCAGATATTTTTAATTGTGGGTATGGAAAAGGTTTTTCCGTTAAACAAGTAGTTAGCCAACTGAATTTTATATTAAAAAAAAAAATTAAAACTGAAATAGGTATTAAAAGAAAATCTGATAGCAAGTATCTTGTGGCCAATGTAAATAAATTTAAAAAAAAGTTTAATTGGAAACCAAAATTTAATGACATTAACTATATAATTAAATCATCTATTAAATGGGAAAAAAAACTTAAAAAAATTAAATAAATCCCAACATCAAAAAAAATTAAAATTATTTAATTATTAAATTGTCAATTATATAATTTATAAAATACCCTAAGTTTTCATAATTTTTACAGTATTTACATTTTGGAAATTTAAAGTATAAAACCTTTGCCTGGTGATTATTGCGAAAGGGTAATACCCGATCCCATTCCGAACTCGGAAGTCAAGCCTTTCTGCGCCGATGGTACTTAGTCTTAAGACTTGGAAGAGTAGGACATTGCCAGGCTATCCTTAATGAAAAAAATTATAGTAGTTACAGGTGGAGCTGGTTTTGTAGGTTCAAATTTAATTAAACTTTTTTTAAAAAGAACAAAACTAAATATTTTAAGCATTGATAATTATTCAACTGGATTAAAGTCAAATCATATTATTTCAAGTCGTGTTAAATATATTAAGGGGAATACATTAAATATAAAAAAATTATTAAAAAAACATAAAAGAAGAATTAAAACCCTTTTTCATTTTGGAGAGTTTTCAAGAATCTATCAAAGTTTTAATAATTTTAATGAGTGTTATGAGTCAAATTCAATTGGGTCTAAGGAAGTTTTTAAATTTTGCTTAGATAATAAAATCAAATTAATTTATTCTGCAACTTCTGCAACATTAGGAAAAAAAGGAAACGATAAAAATTTGTCACCTTATGCTTTCACAAAGTCTAATAATCTTGAATTATTAGAAAATTTAAAAAAATGGTTTAATTTTAGATATGAGGTTGTTTATTTTTATAATGTTTATGGCGAAAAACAAATTGAAAAAGGAAAAATGGCTACAGTTATTGGAGTTTTCCAAAATCAGTTTAAAAACAAGAAACCTTTAACCGTAGTAAAGCCTGGCACTCAAACTAGAAGATTTACACATATAAATGACACTGTTAATATTTGCTTCAAAGCTTGGAAGGCCAAAAAATGCTCTCATTACAGCATAAGTCACAAAAAAGCATATTCTATAATTGAGGTAGCAAAAATGTTTAATTATAAAATTAAATATCTACCACCTAGACTTGGCGAAAGATACGCTTCTGCACTTACAAATATGTCCTATAATAATAAGGTTATTAAATATTATGGAAAAATAAATTTGAAAGATTACATAACTTCGTTTATTACAAACAAAAAAAAAAAATTATGAAAATAGCAAGTTCACTAAAATCATTAAAAAAAAGAGATTTAAACTCTAAATTAGTTAAACGTCGTGGAAGAGTATATATAATTAACAAAAAAAACCCAAAATATAAAGCAAGGCAAAAATAGTAATGGATAACGAAAGCCATAAAAATACATGGAATAATTTTACTAAATTTGTACTTTGGGGTTCTGTCGCTGTCGTTATTGTATTGATACTGATGGCAATATTTCTTTTATAAAATGATAATTGGATCTATCTCTGAAAACGTAAAATTGGAGAAAAGAGTTGCTATAACTCCAGATGTGATAAAAAAATATAAATCATTAGGATTGGATATATATTTAAGCAAAGATTATGCCTCGCATTTAGGAATTAATGATAATCTATATGAGACTGAAGGTGCAAGTATTTTAAATAGTGACGAAGTCTTATCAAAATCAGATGCTATTTTACAAATGAATATGCCTGAAGATGTAATTTTAAATAAGCTAAAAAAAAATCAAATTTTAATAGGAGTTTTAAATCCGTACTCAAATGAAAAAAAATTAAAAGAATTAATATCAAAAAATATTAATTGTTTTTCACTTGAATTATTACCTAGGATAACAAGAGCACAATCAATGGATATTCTATCTTCTCAAGCAAATTTAGCAGGTTATAAAGCTGTTGTTGACTCATTTGCGTATTTTCAAAAAGCTATACCAATGATGATGACTGCAGCAGGAACTATATCAGCTGCAAAAGTTTTAGTAGTCGGAGCAGGAGTTGCAGGATTGCAGGCGATTGCTACCGCAAAAAGAATGGGAGCTATTGTCTTTGCTACTGACGTAAGATTGGCATCCAAAGAGCAAGTAGAAAGTTTAGGAGGAAAATTTTTAACTGTTGAAGGAGCTGAAAACTTAGAAACAGAGGGCGGTTATGCAAAAGAGGCATCTGAGGATTTTAAAAAAAAACAAGAAGAACTGTTAAAAGAAACACTAAAAAAAATTGACATAGTTATTTGTACTGCATTAATTCCTGGAAAAAAAGCACCTGTAATAATAAAAAAGGACATGATTGATGAAATGCCAAGTGGTTCTGTGATTTATGATCTTGCAGCATCACAAGGAGGAAACTCAGAACTTACTAAAGTGGATGAGATTGTAGATGCAAATGGAGTTAAAATAATGGGAGAAACTAATATTTTAAATAAATTGCCTGTATCAGCCTCAAATCTTTACGCTAAAAATATGTTTAATTTCACTAATAATTTGTTTAGTAAAGAAAAAAAAATCTTTGAAATAAATACTGAAGATGAAATAATTGAAAAGACAATGGTAAAATAATGGAGATAGATCCTTTTATATTTAGACTTAGTATATTCATATTGACAATTTTTGTAGGTTATTATGTTGTATGGAGCGTAACTCCATCATTACACACACCTTTGATGTCAGTAACAAATGCTATTTCATCTGTAATAATAGTAGGAGCTATTATTGCAGCATTGGCTGGCTCATCGAAAGAAATATTTCAAATCTCCAATATATTTGGTTTTTTAGCAATAATTTTAGCTGCGGTTAATATTTTTGGAGGTTTTTTGGTAACTCAAAGAATGTTGCAGATGTATAAGAAAAAGAAAAAATAGTTATGAGTGCCAATTTATCAGCTTTGTTTTATTTAATTTCAGGAATCCTGTTTATATTAGCCTTAAGGGGACTTTCATCCCCAGAAACATCAAGACAAGGTAATTACTTTGGTATTGCAGGTATGGCTATTGCGATAATAGTAACTTTTTTATCTGTTGGAAATTTTGGAATTGGTTTAATATTTGTTTTAATTTTCCTTATAATTGGTGGTTCAATTGGTGCATTTATAGCTTTTAGAATACCAATGACAGCAATGCCCGAATTAGTTGCAGGATTTCATAGTTTAGTCGGTCTGGCTGCAGTTTTTGTGGCCGTATCAGCCTTCCTTAAGCCAGAAGCATTCAATTTAGGATTTGTCGGAAAAATTAATCTTGCTAGTCTTATTGAAATGTCTCTGGGAGCAGCAATAGGGGCAATTACTTTTTCAGGTTCAATTATTGCTTTTTTAAAACTCAGGGGGATCATGTCTGGATCTCCAATTACTTTTAAAGGGCAACATTTAATTAATTTAGTATTGGGTTTAGCTATATTTGTTCTTATTTATTATTTGTGTTTGTCACAACTTTCATATGTATTTTGGTCAATTGTATTAATATCTTTCCTTCTTGGTATATTATTAATAATTCCAATTGGAGGAGCTGATATGCCTGTTGTTATATCAATGTTAAACTCATATTCAGGATGGGCAGCTGCTGGAATAGGTTTTACTTTAGAAAATACTGCTTTAATAATAACCGGCGCTTTGGTTGGATCATCTGGAGCAATACTGTCTTACATAATGTGTAAAGGAATGAATAGATCATTCTTTAATGTTATACTTGGTGGTTGGGGTGCAACTGATCAAACTTCTAATACTCAAAGTAAAGAACAAAAACCTGTAAAAAATGGAAACGCAGATGATGCAGCTTTTTTAATGAAAAATGCCTCATCAGTTATTATCGTACCAGGATATGGGATGGCTGTTGCACAAGCACAACATGCATTGAGAGAAATGGTAGATGCTTTAAAAAAAAATGGTGTTAAAGTTTCTTATGCAATTCATCCGGTTGCCGGAAGGATGCCGGGTCATATGAATGTTCTTTTGGCTGAAGCAAATGTTCCGTATGATGAAGTATTTGAGTTGGAGGAAATAAATAACGATTTTTCAAATTGTGATGTAGCTTATGTTATCGGTGCGAATGATGTAACTAATCCTGTTGCGAAATCAGATCCTCAAAGCCCAATATATGGTATGCCAGTTTTAGATGTAGAAAAAAGTAAATCTGTATTGTTTGTTAAAAGAAGTTTATCCCCCGGTTATGCTGGAATAGATAATGACTTATTTTATAGAGATAATACTTTAATGCTATTTGCTGATGCAAAAAAAATGACAGAAGAAATCGTTAAGAGCATATAATTGACTAAAATTTATTGTGATATCGCCGATATAAAACTTATTAGAAGATATAATAAAAAAAAAAATCGTAAAAGGTTTTACAACCAATCCAAGTTTAATGAGAAAGGCTGGAGCGAAAGATTATGCTAACTATTCAAAAAAGATATTAAGGGTAACTAATAAACCTGTATCTTGCGAAGTTTTTGCAGATGACGAAGAGAATATGATTATTCAGGGAAATAAAATAAATAAATGGGCAAAAAATGTATATGTAAAAGTTCCTGTAACAAATTCAAAGGGAAAGTTTATGAGCAAGGTAATTAAAAATCTTAATAATAATAATATTAAATTAAATATTACTGCAGTTTATTCAGCAAAGCAGACTAAAAAAATTTTAGATATAATAAATAATAAAACTAAAGTTATAATTTCAATTTTTGCAGGCAGAATGGCTGACACTGGAAAGGATCCCTTGCCCCAATTTAAAGAGAGTTTGAAAATTGCAAAAAAATATAATAATGTTGAGATTCTTTGGGCTAGTACAAGAGAACCTTATAATTACATGCAAGCAAAAAATCTAGGATGTCAAATAATAACAGTACCACCAGCTATAATTGAAAAAATTGAAAAATTTGGAAAAAGTTTTGATGAACTAACAACAGAAACGGTAAAAGGTTTCTTGTCAGATACAAAAAAATCGAATTTTAAACTGTAAAATTGGTTGCGGGGGACGGATTTGAACCGCCGACCTCAAGGTTATGAGCCTTGCGAGCTACCAGGCTGCTCCACCCCGCGATAACTAAATCCTATTTTTGAGTTTGTTAAGTTTTTTTACTCTTTTAATGTTTTCTTGAAGAATTCTTTTTTTTTTTTCTGATGGCTTTTCATAATTATTTTTAAGTTTAATTATTTTAAAAAAACCATCCCTCTGAAGTTTTCTTTTTAAAACTCTCAGCGCCTGCTCAACATTATTGTCTTTTACTTCTATTTTAATAACAACCTCCAAAAAATGCGATTTGTTAGCATTTTAAACATTATTTGTCTATATTTTTCAAGTTACACTTTTATTAGCTATATTTATTTTCTCTTTGTCTTTTTTTTCTCTAATTAGTCTTCTCTCTGCCTTTTCAATTGCATTTAATAAATCTTTCTGTGTAAATAGACCCATAGCAACAGGATCTTTGGCGTTCAAACTATTATAGTTCCAATAGCTTTTATTTCTTATAGAACTCACAGAATTTTTGGTAACTCCAACTAACCTAGCAATTTGAGAATCTTTTAAGATAGAATGATTTTTCAATAACCAAAGTGCTGAGTCTGGTTTATCCTGACGTTTTGATAGCGGAACATATTTTTTAATTTTATTATCTGTATTTTTTATCTCAACATCTTTATCAACAATGTTTAATGGACGATTTTCATCTTTTGATGATAGGTCTATTTCATCAACAGTCAATTGTCCTGATATAATTGGGTTATACCCAACTATACCTTTTGCTACCTCTCCATCTGCAATACCTTGTATCTCAACTTCGTGCAGTTTGCAAAAATTTGCAATTTGTTTAAATGTAAGAGATGTATTCTCAACAAGCCAAACCGCAGTTGCCATTGGCATTAATGGAGCTTTTGACATTAGCTTTTATTCTCTGATCTAAAGTTATGAAATTTTTTGTTAAATTTACTAATTCTACCTTTGTCCAAAATTTTCTGTTTTCCTCCAGTCCATGCAGCATGGGACTTTGGATCAATTTCAAGTTTTAGTACATCATCTTCTGATCCCCAAGTGGATCTTGTCTTAAATTGAGTCCCATCTGTCATTTCAACATTAATAACATGATATTTTGGATGTATATTTTTTTTCATGGCCAGCCTTATAACAAAAAATATTTTAAAAACAATTAAAAGTTATCTAATTTTGTTAGCATTTTGTCATAAATATTTGAATTTCCAGCTCTAATGTCTATTTGGTTAATTTTATAATTATTAATATTATTAACTTTACCACCAGCCTCTTCAATAATTATTTTGCCCGCAGCAACATCCCAAAGATTAATTTTATCATGAAAATAGCCATCAAATCTTCCGCACCCAACATATGCTAGGTCTAAAGCTGCGCATCCAGTATTTCTTAAATTTAGTTTAGGAAAATTTAATTTTATACCCTCAGAGTTAGTTGCAAATAAACATTCATCAATATCTGATTTATTAGACACTCTAACTCGGTTATTATTAAAAAAAGATCCATTATTTTTTTCTGCATAGAAAATTTCATTTTTAATTGGATCAAAAATTAGACCAATAATAATTTCCTTTTTTTCTTGTAATGCAATTGAAATAGCAAAATGTGGAACTCCATGTAAAAAATTTGTTGTCCCATCTATTGGATCTATAATCCAAAAAATATCTTTATTTTCATTTAATATTTCTCCAGTTTCTTCAGTTATAAATGAATAATTTTTTTTTGATTTTGAAAGCTCTTCTATAAGAATTTTTTCTACTCTTTTGTCCGTTTTTGTTACAAAGTCCTTTGGTCCTTTTTTTGAAACTTGTAAATTTTCTAATTCCCCAAAATCTCTAATAATAACCTTTGATGCTTTCTCGCAGGCTTTAATCATTAGATTTAATTTAGCAGAAATTGAATTCATATTAAATTTTTTTGATATATTCCATAGTTCTAGTATCTAAAATGATTCTGTCTCCACTCTCAATAAAAGGTGGAACTTGAATATTTACTCCATTCTCTAATCTTGCTGGTTTATATGATGATGAAACTGTTTGACCTTTTAAAGCAGCGTCAGTACTTTCTATTTTACATGTAATCTGATTAGGAAGTATTAAATTAAGAGGCACATCGTTATGAAAATTAATAGTAACTTCTAAATTTTCACTTAGCATTTTGCCTTTTTCTCCAATTAAAATTTTCTTTATATTTATTTGATCAAAAGTTTTTGGGTTAATAAAATAATAATCACTGTCATCACTATATAAATAATTTAATTTTATCTCTTCCAGAGAGGCTTTCTCAATGGTTTCACTTGATCTAAATCTTTCGTTGATTTTTGTATTTTTATTGAGACTTTTCATTTCCACCTGTGCAAATGCACCACCTTTTCCAGGTTTAACATGATTAGTTTTTAAAACTTCCCATAAATCATTTTTATATTCCAGAATCATTCCAACTCTTATTTCTGTAGCGATAATCTTCATATAAATTTTTTTATTGCCTGTTCAGGCTTTAACTTTTTATTTTTCCAAATGTAGCTTGAGATAGCTAAAAAATCAGCTTTATTCAATAATAGTTTTTTATAATTTTGTTGGGTTATACCTCCAATTACAACAATTGGTATCTTTACTAGTTTTTTAATATTAGTTAATGTTTTTATGTTCGCTCTATAAATAACTTTTTTAGTAATAGATTTATAGAATGCACCTATAGCAATATAATTAGCTTTATTAATATAAGCCTCTTTTGCTAATTTTATTGAATTATGACAGGTTATCCCGATTAACTTATTTTTTAATATTTTCTTAGCTTCAATAAGACACATATCACTTTGACCTAAATGACACCCATCGGCATTAACTTTTAATGTTAAATATGGATCGTCATTAATTATTAATTTAACATTATATTTTTTGCATATTTTAGATATTTTCTTTGCAATTAAAAATTTTCTGGTAAATTTTTCTTTTTTTAATCTTAATTGAAAATATTTAATTTTATTTGATTTTAATACTAACTCCAAAGATCTAAGAAAGGATTTTTCTCTTATTTTTTCCGGTGATATTAAATAAATAAATTTTTTAGTTTTATTTTTCAAGATTTTCTGACCATTTTCCTTGAGAAGCAAAAGTACACATTTTAGCTCTATGATCAAATATTTCTTGAGTTCCTTCTTTGTTATTAATGTCTTTAGACCAAAATTTTAATGCGCTTTGTTGAAGGGCCCTTCCATAAGAGTAAGTCATTATAAAATTAGTGTCATTTTTAAGACTAATTTGATTAAGATTTGATGTTGCCTCAATATCAGATTGACCTCCGGATAGAAATGCAATGCCAGGCACTTCAGATGGAACATTATCTTTTAAACATTTTAAAGTCATTTCTGCTATTTCAGTGCTTGACAGTTTTTCAGAAGAGCTTGAACCAGACAATATCATATTCGGTTTTAAAATTGTTCCCTTAAGTTCAACTTTATTTAATTCTAACTCATCATAACATTTTTTTATAACTTCAGATGTTTTATTAAAACAATCTTCAGCAGAATGTGATCCTTCCATTAGAACTTCTGGTTCAACAATGGGAACCATTCCTGCTTCTTGAACTAAAGCAGCATATCTAGCTAAAGCATGTGCATTAGCTGATATAGAAAGTTTACTTGGATAACGATCTGTAATTTTATACACTCCCCTCCATTTAGTAAATCTTGCTCCCAGGTTGTAATAATCTATTAATCTTTCTCTTAATCCATCTAAACCTTCTGTAATTTTTTCTTTATTCGAACCAGCTAAAACTTTAGCCCCTGTATCAACTTTAATTCCTGTAACAGCTCCAGTTGAATTTATCAATTCAGGTATAGTTTTTCCTGAGGACGATTTTTGTCTTATAGTTTCATCGTAAAGTATAACTCCACCAATACAACTTTTCATTGAGGATGATGAAAATAGTATTTCCCTAAAGAGTAATCTATTTTTTTCATTAGAAATTATATTTACAGAGTCGAGCCTATTTGTCATTGTAGCTGTGCTTTCATCTGCCGCAAGAATACCTTTTCCATTAGAAATTATTTTGAGAGCTATTTTGTTTAATTCTGACATTTAATTTAATGCTTTTATACCAGGGAGAACTTTACCTTCAAGATATTCCAAAAATGCTCCACCAGCAGTTGAAACAAAATTAAATTTATTCTTTATATTTAATAAATTAATTACAGCCACTGTGTCGCCTCCTCCCACCACCGAAAAAATTTTATCACCTCTTTTTGTTATATATTTTGCTACTTCTGAGCTACCATGTAAAAAATTTTTGTTTTCGAAATATCCCAGAGGTCCATTCCATAAGATTGTAGAAGAATCATCTATAATTTTTTTTATATTATTTAGTGATTTAGAGCCAACATCTAATATCATATCATCATTTTCAATTTCTAAAATTTCTTTCTCAGTAGAGTTGCCATTCAACTCTTTTCCAACTCTGACATCTATTGGAAATGATATTTTGCAATTATTATTTTTAGCGAATGAAAATATATCATCAATTATAAAGTTTAAATTTTTTTCATATATCGAATTACCAATTTTAAATCCTTTATATTTTAAAATATTGTTTGCCATGGCCCCAACAATTATTATGTTATTAAATATTGGAATTAAATTTTTTATTATATTAATTTTTGATGAAATTTTTGATCCACCAATTATACATGTTACGGGTTTTTTAATTTCTTTAGTAATTTTATTTAACGCGTTTACTTCACTGTAAATTTGAATACCACCATAAGATGGTATGTACTTTGTTATTTTTGATATAGAGGCATGATCTCTATGGGAGCATGAAAATGCATCGTTAACGTATATTTCACCTAAACTTGCTAATTTCTCAGAAAATTTTTCATCATTTGCCTCTTCTTCTGGGTAAAATCTTATATTTTCAAGTAATACAACCTCATCGCTAGGGTTACAAAAAATTTTTTTTTCGTTTAGATCAAAAATATTATCTTTAATTAATTTGACATTTTTTTTTATTTTTTCTTTAAGACATAATGAAATTGGCTCTAGCGAGAGCTCTTTGATTATTTTTCCATCAGGACGTCCTACATGAGAAATTATAATTATTTTTGCCTTTTTTTTTAATAAAAAATTTAAAGTAGGAATAATTTTATCTATTCTGTTAGTATCTGTTATAACGGTATTTTTAAGGGGAACATTTAAGTCCAATCTTAAAAGTATTTTTTTATTTTTGATGTTTTCTAATTTTTCAATAGATATCATTATTTGATTTTGCTTAAAAACATAGCAATATCACACATCCTGTTAGAGAAACCCCATTCATTATCATACCAAGCAGAAATTTTTCCCATTTTTTTACCAACAACGTTTGTTAATGATGCATCTATAATTGTAGATGCGCTATTATGATTAAAATCGATTGAGACCAACTTTTCATTTGTTACATGTAGAATATTTTTTAAATACTTTTTTGATGCTCTTAAGAATGAGCCATTCAATTTTCTAACAGAAATATTCTTTTTTACATTAAATACAAATTCAATTAATGAAACATTTGGTATTGGGACTCTCATTGCAACTCCCTCTAGTTTACCTTTTAATGAAGGTATGATTTCACCAATGGCCTTTGATGCACCAGTGGAAGTTGGAATTATAGATTGGCTAGCAGCTCTTGCTCTTCTAGGATCTTTATGAGAATTATCTAATATTCTTTGATCACTTGTAAACGCATGAATAGTAGTCATAAAACCATTTATAATTATAAAATTTCTATTTACTACATCAGCTATAGGAGCCAAACAATTGGTGGTACAAGATGCAGCTGAAATTATTTTATCATTTTTTTTTATATTTTTCTGATTTACACCAAATACTATTGTTTTATCTGCTTTATCACATGGTGCGGATACTATAACTTTTTTTGCTCCATTTTTTAAATGTGATTGCAATTCATCTTTAGAATTAAATTTTCCAGTGCATTCAAACACATAATCAACATCGTATTTTTTCCAATCAATATTTTCAATTTCATTGTATTGAGAGTATGAAATTATATTTTTATTAATTTTTATAGAATTTGAATTTGATTTTATATTAACTTTAAAATTTCCATGTATAGAGTCATATTTTAATAAATTCGCACAAATTTCAGCATTTGTTCTATTGTTAATATGTTTTATTAAAATTTTCCCCTCATAATTTTCAAAAATTGATCGAACAATCATTCTTCCAATTCTTCCCATTCCATTTATTCCAATTTTTATTGCCATTATTAGATGTATAATTTTATTTTTTTACAAATTTCTCTACTATTTAAACCAAAATAGTCATAAACCTTTTTATACGGTGCACTTTTTCCAAAATCATCGATTGAAAAAGATAAGCCATTATTAATATATTTTTCCCATGCCATTCTTGATCCTGCTTCAATTGAAAAAACATTTTTCGTTTCTTTCAATATTTTATCTTTGTAAATATTACTCTGGGTATCAAATATTTCTTGGCAAGGCATAGATATTACTTTGGAATAGATTTTATATTTGGCCAATTTATGACAAGTTTCAATTGCAAGATTTACTTCTGAACCTGATGCAATTAAAGTTAAATTAATTTTTTTGTTTGTTCTTAATACTTCGTAAGCACCCATCGAGCATTTATTTTTTAAACTAAAATTATTTCTTATAGGTTTTAAATTTTGTCTAGTTAGAGCTAGTATACTTGGTGTTTTTTTACTATTTAAAGCAATATCCCAGCACTCTATAGTCTCAGTTTGATCTGCAGGTCTTAAAACATTTAAATTAGGTATAGCTCTTAAAGCTGCAAGTTGTTCAATTGGTTGATGTGTTGGTCCATCCTCTCCTAAGCCAATAGAATCGTGTGTCATTACATATATCACCCTTTGTTTCATAATTGCAGAAAGTCTTATTGAGGGTTTGCAATAATCTGAAAATATTAAAAATGTCCCGCCATATGGTATTAAAAAACTATGAAGTGCTAATCCATTCATTATTCCACTCATCGCATGTTCTCTAACACCATAGTGAATATAATTTCCATCAAAATTACTTGAGTTGATTATTTTGTGTAATTTGGTTTTTGTATTGTTGGATCCAGCCAAATCAGCCGAGCCTCCTATTAAATTATTTTTTGTTTTTAATATTGATAATAAAAATGCTTCAGAAGATTTTCTAGTCGCAACCGGTTGTGAATTTTTTATAGCAGATTTTTTCTGTTCTATGATTGAATTTTTAAAATTATTTATTGATTTGTAGTTCAAATACTTTTTATATTTTTTAAATTTTTTATTCCAATTTTTCTCTATTTTTTCACCTTTCCTTCCAATATTTCTCCACTCGTTCAAAATATTAATAGGAATTTGAAATGGTTTATATTTCCAATTTAAATTTTTCCTTACTAATTGAATTTCATCTACTCCTAAAGGACTTCCATGCGAAGAAGCCTTTCCACTTTTATTTGGAGATCCAAATCCTATTTTTGTTTTACATGATATAACTGTAGGCTTATTTGAGTTTTGGGCTTTTCTTAAAGCATTATAAATCTGTTTAGTGTTATGACCATCAATTAAAATATAATTCCATCCATAACTTTTAAACCTTTTTCCATAATTATCCGAAACTGCTAAACTTGTAGGTCCATCAATAGATATGGAATTGTTATCAAATAGCATTATTAAGTTTTTTAATTTTAAGTGACCTGCTAAACTCATTGCTTCATGGCTTATTCCCTCCATTAGGCAACCATCTCCAGCCAATACATAAGTTTTATGATTAATTATTTTTTCACTTAATTTCTTTTTTAAAACTTCTTCTGCTATGGCAAATCCAACTGAATTGGCAATACCTTGACCTAACGGACCAGTAGTTGTCTCTATACCAGAATTTGGATGATATTCTGGATGACCAGCACAAATCGAATTTAATTGTCTAAATTTTTTTATATCATTTATAGAAATACTTTTATAACCAGTTAGATAAAGAAGGGAGTAAAGTAGCATTGAGCCATGTCCAGCGGATAATACGAATCTATCTCTATTAAGCCAATTAGGGTTTTTTGGATTAAATCTTAAAAAGTATTTAAATAAAATTGTTGCAACATCAGCCATACCCATTGGCATGCCAGGATGTCCAGAATTAGCGTTTTGTACTGCATCCATAGACAAAAAACGAATAGCGTTTGATAAATTTTTATCCTTATTATTCAAAAAGTATCCTATCTAGACTTCGGTGATTCAATTTATTAATATAGATATATATATGAAAAACATTGATGAAAAAGAAAAAAAATTAAATGATGCTTTAATAAAATTAAGAGGATTGAATAAAAAAGATAATAGCGAAATAAAAGAATTTAGCATTTTGAAAGATCAAAAAAATCAATTAGAAATTGAAAAAAACCAAATTATTAAATCTTTTGAAATTTTAGAGGAGGAAAATTTAAAACTTAAAAATCAAGTAAATGAATTAAAAAAAGAAACATTAATTTCTAAACAAAAAGAAACTAGATTTAATGAAAAAATTGATGAATTAAATCAAGAAACAGATAATTTATTAGATGAAATAAATAAATGGCAAATGTAAATATCAAATTTAATAATAAAGAATATTTGTTATCCTGTGAAGATGGCCAAGAAGAACACTTAGAGGAATTGTCATTAAATTTAAACAAAAAGTTTAATAATCTTAAATATGAGCTTGGAAACATAGGTGAAAATAAATTGTTATTGATTTCATCTATTAAAGTTATGGATGAGTATTATGAAACAAAAAAAAAAGTACAAATACAAAAAAAAGAACTTGAAGAGCTTAAAATTAAATTTAAAGAAATAAAGTCGTTAGTTTATCAGTATAAAAATGATAAAGAAAATGAAATAAAACAATTAACCTCATCACAAGAACAACTAATTAAAGATATTGATAATTATAAAATAAGTTACGAAAACTTAATCAATAAAGTTACAATAGAAATTGAAGATTTTGTAAAAAAAAATACTTTAAATTCCTAACTAAAATACTAATTGTGTCAAAAAATATTCTAAGAAAAAAAATTCTTAAAATGAGAAGGTCAAATTATATTGATATTAATTTAAATGATAACTTAATAAAAAAAATAAAGAAGAAAGTAAATTTTACTAAAAATTCAATAATAGGAGGATATTACCCAATAAATTCTGAATTTAATTGTTTAGAGATTCTACAAAAATTTCTTTTAAAGAGTTACATTGTTTCATTACCAATTCTAAAAAAAAATTATCAAATGGATTTTTATAAGTGGAATATTTTTGATCCAATGATTATAAATTCATTTGGTATTCCAGAACCATTCAACTCAAAAAAAGTACACCCGGATGTATTATTTGTACCGATTGTTGCATTTGATGAAAACAATCATCGAATAGGTTATGGAGGTGGCTTTTATGATAGATATATAGATAAAATTAATAAAATCAAAAACTGCTATACCATTGGTTTGGCTTTTTCAGACCAAAAAGTAAAAAAAATAAACTCAAATAAGTATGATAAAAAATTAGATTTTATCTTAACAGAAAAATTCATAAACAAATGAAAATTTTGTTTTTAGGCGATATCGTTGGTGATGTGGGTTTTAAGGCGGTTAAAAATAATCTTCCCGAAATAGTAAAATCAAATAAAATTGATTTTGTATGCGTTAATGCAGAAAATGCTGCGTCTGAAGGTATGGGACTAACCGAAAATATTACTAGTGAGCTTTATAATATTGGAGTAGATGTCATAACAACTGGCAATCACGTTTGGGATAAAAAAGAAATCTTTGATCTAATTAAAGAAGAAAAAAAACTTTTAAGACCTCTGAATTTTGAAGGCGATATGCCGGGAAATGGTTTTTCGATTTTTAATTCAAAAAAAAACTTAAGAGTTGGAGTATTAAATTTGATTGGAAATGTTTTTATGAAAAAATCAAATAATGTTTTCCAAGTCGCATTAGAATTTATAGAAAAAAAAAAAATTAATAAAAATTATGATTTTTTAATTGTAGATTTCCATGCAGAAGCAACCAGTGAAAAAATGGCAATTGGAAAATTGTTTGATGGATTTGCAACTCTAGTTGTTGGCACTCATACACATGTGCCAACTAATGATGCACGTATTTTAAAAAAAGGTACAGCATATATTACAGATGCTGGGATGTGCGGTATTTACGACTCCGTTGTAGGCATGGATGCAAATAATTCAATTAATAAATTTTTAAAAAAAGAGTCCTCGAAGCATTTTCCAGCAAAAGGTCATGCAACACTTAGTGGAGTTATTGTTGAATGCAATTTGAGAAATGGGCTTGCTAAAAATATCAAGAGCTTGATACTTGGTGGTGACTTGCAACATATACGTTAATTATGGCTGGGCATTCTCATTGGGCAGGAATTAAACATAAAAAAGGAAAAGCTGATAAGCAAAGATCTAAAATCTTTTCAAAGTTATCTAGAGAAATAACTGTCGCTGCAAAATTAGGTGACAAGAATCCAGATATGAACGCAAGATTAAGATCGGCAATTCAAGCAGCAAGATCAGCTAATATGCCAAAGGAAAATATTGAAAGAGCTATCGAAAAATCCTCTAATAACGACCAATCAAATTATGAAAATATTAGATATGAAGGTTTTGGTCCAAATAAGTCTGCTGTAATAGTTGAAGCTTTAACTGATAATAAGAATAGAACTGCATCTAATATTAGAACAATTTTTTCAAAAAATGGGGGTTCACTAGGGACTCAAGGCTCTGCCTCTCATAACTTTAATAGATTTGGTGTAATTAAGATTAATAAAAGCGAGATAGAGCAAGATAAAATTTTTGAATTGGCAATCGATTCTGGTGCCAATGATTGTATTTCAAATGAAAATTTTCATGAAATACATACTAATGCTGACGAAATTTATGAAGTAAAAAAAAATTTTGAAAATTATATATTAAATTTTATATCCACTGAAATTGAATGGTTGCCTATCAATAAAGTATCCCTTAAAGGTGAAGATAGTAAAAGTATGATAAAGTTTTTGGAAATCCTTGAACAAGAAGACGATGTACAGAATATTTTTACAAATGTTATTTTTGAAAGTTAAATGATTATAGTTGGAATTGATCCTGGAATATCTGGTGCAATATGCTTCTTCTCTAAGGGAGATGTTATTGATGTAATTGATATGCCCACAATGTCGGATGGAAATAAAAACAAAAAACAAGTTAATGGTCGTCAAATATTTTATGAAATTTCTGAAGTAAAAAAAAATTTTTCGTCTGAAACTTTTAATGTTGTGGTTGAACATGTTACAGCAATGCCAGGACAAGGAGTAACAAGTATGTTTAATTTCGGTCAATCATTTGGAGTCATCAAAGGAATATGTTCAGCAATGGAAATGCCAATTTTTTATGTGCGACCCGCTAAATGGAAAAAGCATTTTAATTTATTAAATTCTGAGAAAGACTCCAGCAGAACTAAAGCAATTGAAATGTTTCCTAAAATTTCTCATAAATTATCAAGAAAAAAAGATAATAACAAAGCGGATGCCATTTTAATTGCGCAGTATTTTGAAAACACAAGAGAATACAATGATTAATTACATTTCATTATATTTATAAGTCAAATTAATGACATATTTTAATGTGAAAGGATTGAATGGAAGCAGATATTGCAACACAAAGTTTAGGTTTAGCGAGCAACACAGATTTTTCACTAATTAGTTTATTTTTAAGAGCAGACCTTATTGTTAAATCAGTAATAATTATTTTAATAATTTGTTCTGTCTATTCATGGGCAATCATATTTGAAAAAATAAGGATGTTTAAAAAAATTAACAAAAGTGCAGATGAATTTGAAGAAAAATTTTGGAAGTCAAAATCTGCAGAAACATTTTATAATAGCCTCCCATCTAATATAGAAGACCCTATGGCTCAATTATTTAAAAGCTCAATGCAAACTGTTATGAAAACTAGATCAAAATCAAACTTACCTGAAAGATTATCAAGTGTCTTGGAAGTAAATATTGAAAAACAAATGGTAATAGTTGAAAAGTATAATGGTTTTTTGGCAACAGTTGGATCAACAGCACCTTTTATAGGATTATTTGGAACGGTATGGGGAATTATGAATTCTTTTCAATCAATTGCCATTTCAAGAAATACAAGTTTAGCAATTGTAGCCCCTGGTATTGCAGAGGCCTTGTTCGCGACAGCACTTGGCTTGCTAGCTGCAATTCCTGCAGTAATTGCTTACAATAAATTCAATTCAGACTCTCGAAAATATGCTCAAAAGTTAGAAAACTTTTCAAAAAGATTTTTATCAATTATTTAAATGGCATTTAAGCTAAAAAGTTCAAAAAACGATCCCATGAGTGAAATTAATGTTACACCATTTGTTGATGTAATGTTGGTTTTACTAATTATATTCATGGTCACTGCACCATTACTTACTGTAGGAGTCCAGGTAGATTTACCAGAAACTTCCGCTGATACACTTCCTGAGGAAAATGAACCTTTAACTTTAACAATTAACTCTAAAGGTGAAATTTTTATTCAGGAAACAAAAGTTGAATTTAATAATTTAATTGTAAAAATATTGGCTGTGTCAAATAATAGAACTGATACAAGAATATATGTTAGGGGAGACAAAGCTATTAATTATGGAAGAGTTCTTGAAATTATGGGAATGCTTTCAGGGTCAGGCTTTACAAAAGTTGCTTTAATATCAGAACCGAATAAAGAGAGATAAAGATTATGTATCGAGGTCTTTTAATCTCATCTGGATTTCATGTTGTAATTGTTATGGTGAGTATTTTAGCTTTGCCATTTGTTGCCAAAAAACCTCTAGATATTCCACCTCTTATTTCTGTTGAACTTATCCAAATAGCTGAAAAGACAAATATTCCTTTTGCACCAAAAGCATCAAAAATAATTGAGAAGGCAAAAAAAGAAAATGAAAAACTTTTGTCTGAACAAGCACCTCCTAAAAAAGTAAAAAAAGATAAAAAAAAAGAAGTACAGACAGATAAAAAAAAAAATGAAATTTCTAAGGTTGCATCAAAAAAAACACCAACAAATAAAAATAAAATAGAAAAGTTAAAAAAAGAAAAATTAAATGCAGTACCTATGCCAGATGAAGATAAACAAAAAATTCAACCTAAAGAAGAAAAAAAACAGAAACCATCAAAAGAAATCAATGACGAAAATATCAAAAAAATAGTTCAAACTAAAAAACCTATTTTAGATGAAAAAAAAGTTAAACAAGTCTCAGAATTTGAAAAAAAAGAAAAGTTGGATTTAAATGAAATTGCGGCTTTAATTGATAAAAAAAAAGAAAATTTAGCAGAAACAAAAAAAGAAATGGACAAGATTTCTCAGTCAACTGATGAAACTATGGACTATTCAAAGCTAACATTAAGTGAAGAAGATGCTTTAAAGGCTCAAATATTTACATGTTGGAGTGTGCCTATAGGCTTGCCATTTAGTGAAGATTTATTAGTTAGAGTTAAACTTCAATTAAAACCTGATGGAACAATTGAAAAACTTGAAATGCTAGATCATGTAAAAATGAATACACCTGGTAAAGAAAAATTTAGAACACTAGCAGATAGTGTGAGAAGAGCCATTCAGCTTTGTAATCCATTAAAAGTTCCCACAAGCGGTTATGAAAGATGGAAAAATATGATTTTAAATTTTGATGCTCGTGATATGCTTGGAGGATAATGATTAGAATATTTAACTTAACCTTTTTATTATTTTTATTTTTAATAACGAAAGCAAATTCTTTAATAGAAATTGATATAACAAGAGGTAATCTAGATCCTTTACCAATAGCGGTTTCGCCATTATTTCAAGATGATAATTCAAAAAAAAATTCAATTAATGAATTAAAAGTAGAAAATATTGGTTCTGAAATTTCATCTGTAGTAGAAAATAATCTAAAAACCTCAGGTTTATTTAATCCACTTAGTAAAGAAGCATTTTTACAAAAGCCTGATATTGCACATTTAAAACCAAGGTTTGAAGATTGGGCACTTATTAAAGCGCAAGCTTTAATTACAGGAAAAGTAACGATTGAGAACAAAAAATTAAAAGTTGAGTTTAGACTCTGGGATATTTTAGCCGGTAGAGAAATGATGGCTTTGGCATTTACAACAGTACCAAGTAATTGGAGAAGAGTTGGTCACATAATTTCTGATAAAGTTTACGAGAGATTAACTGGAGAAAAAGGATATTTTGATACCAGAATTATTTATGTTTCGGAAGAAGGACCAAAGACAGCAAGAGTAAAGAAATTGGCCATTATGGATCAAGATGGTTTTAATACAAAATATTTAACATTAGGAAACGAATTAGTTTTAACTCCTAGATTTAACCCAACAAGTCAGATGGTTACTTATTTATCATATTTCAAAAATCTTCCTAGAGTATATTTATTAGATATTGAGACTGGTACACAGGAAGTAGTTGGTGATTTCCCTGGGATGACATTTGCTCCAAGATTTTCACCAGATGGAAAAAAAATTATAATGAGTTTTGCTAAAGATGGTAACTCAGATATTTATACAATGGATTTAGAAAACAGAATTGTAGAGAGAATTACAAATCATCCATCAATTGATACCTCTCCATCATACTCTCCAGATAATAAATTCATAACATTTAATTCTGATAGAAGTGGGTTTCAACAAATATACGTGATGAAATCTGATGGTTCAAATGTAAAAAGAATTTCGTTTGGCAAAGGTTTGTATGGAACACCTGTGTGGTCTCCTCGAGGTGACTTAATTGCATTTACTAAATTACATAAGGGAAAATTTTACATAGGTGTTATGCGAACAGATGGTTCAGGGGAAAGATTACTAACTGAAAATTACTATCAAGAAGCACCATCTTGGTCTCCGAATGGAAGAGTGTTAATTTTTTACCGAGAGACTAAATCCAATGATAAAGGAGAGGGATTTAGCGCCAAGCTTTGGTCTATTGATCTGACAGGATACAATGAAAGGCAGGTTCAAACAGAGACTGACGCCTCCGACCCATCTTGGTCGTCTTTATTGAGTAATTAGGCCTTTTTTATTAATTTTTGATATAAATTAAGTTGATTTTTATGCTTGAAACATCTAATTAGTTGTGAAAAAGTTCTAATTAATTATTAAGGAGCATTAATGAATTTTAGCAAATCATTTAGAAATATTTTTCTGGTTATATTACTAAGTTTAATCGTATCAGCTTGTGCAACTAAAAAAACTACTACAAAAGTAGAAGGTCAGATGCAAGGTGATATTTATACAGGCACTGATACTGTTAAATATTTAGCTGACGGTGTTCCGGACAGAGTATTTTTTGCTACAAACGAATCTATCTTAACAACTAAATCAAGAGACACTTTAAGAAAACAAGCAAATTGGTTAAGAGAAAATTCTAGTATCAACGTTGTGGTCGAAGGTCACGCCGACGAAAGAGGTACTAGAGAATATAACTTAGCTTTGGGTGAAAGAAGAGCTAATGCTGCTAAGGATTATCTAATTACTTACGGTATATCTGCTGATAGAATATCGGTGATAAGTTACGGAAAAGAAAGACCAGTGGACTCAGGTTCTAATCCCCTTTCTTGGTCAAAAAATAGAAGATCTGTAACAGTAAAAGCAAATTAAAGCTATTTAAAATATTTTAAAGACCCTAAAATTATCATAAATAATTCAAGGGTCTTTTTTTTGCCATCATTATAATTAAAAAATAATTTAATGTTTAAAAAGTTCGTTAAATTTTTCACTTACATAATCTCCTTATCTTTTTTTACTTTTAGTGCTGCTACAGAAGAATTGAATATGAGAGAAATACTAGAAATAATTCAAAAAGATCTCAGAACATTGGAAAGAGCAGTTTATTCAGAATCATTTCAAAAAAAATCTGATGGTGAAAAAGCATTAACTGATAAGGAAACCGAAGATGTATTGACAAGACACTTATTAAAATTGTCCGAAATAGAGAAGCAATTTCAAAATTTAACTAACAAATTTGAAGAAGTTAATTTTAAAATAGATAAATTATCAACTAGACTGTCAAAATCTCAATCTGACAACCAATTAAGATTTCAAGAATTAGAAAATAATTCAAGTCTTGTACAAAAAAATCAAATTAATGAACAGAATTTATTAACAAGTGAAAATAATACAAATACTGAAAATACAGATACCAATTTAGCAAGCAAAAAAATTATGCCAGGCACGTCTCAACCTCAAGATTTAGGAACAATATCTTATAAAGATATGACAGACAAAAGTCAGACACAAGAAATACAATCAGTTGAAACAACTAAAACGATTTTAACAGAAAATTTTATCAACGAGGAAAAAATCTTACCTGATGCATCTCCCTTAGAACAATATGAATTTGCAACTAGTTTTTTAAAAGTTGGAGACTATAATATGGCAGAAAGAGCGTTCAGAGAATTTGTGGATACAAATCCAGATAATGTTCTTTCCGGAAATGCACAGTATTGGTATGCGGAAACTTTTAGGATAAGACAGCTCTATACAGATGCAGCATCTGCTTATTTAGAAGGTTACCAAAAATATCCTAAGAGCGAAAAAGCACCTATTAACCTTTTAAAGCTTGGCGTATCTTTAGTTCAAATAGGAGAGAAAGATCAGGGTTGTTTAATGATTGCTGGTGTAAAAAAACAGTATCCAAATGCCACCCAATCAGTTCTTCAAAAAGCCAAATATGAAGAGAAAAAATTTGAGTGCAACAAAGAAAACTCTTAATTTTTACTTAGCAAAATTAAAAGATCCCCAAATACAGAAATTATATAAGGTATTTTCAAAAAATCTTGAATCCTTAGATCTTATTAATAAAAAGATTATGGTCGGGGTTTCAGGTGGCAACGACAGCTTAAATGTTTTATTTTTCTCTCTATGCTATGCATTGAAACATAAAGTAAAATTGTACCCTGTAATAATAGACCATAAAATTAGAAAAGAATCCACAAATGAAGCTAAATATTTAAAATATAAACTTAAAAAATATTTTAATATTAATTGTAAAATAATATCAAGAAAAATAAGTAAAATTGATAAAAACCTACAATCTTATGCTAGAGATTTAAGGTATGAATTATTTTTAAAAGAATGTAATAAACATAAAATAGATTGCCTATTATTAGGTCATCATAAAGATGATTTAATTGAAAATTTTTTTATAAGACTTTTGAGGGGATCTGGTTTAAAAGGACTTGTTTCTTTTCACAAAAATGTAACAGATTATAATGGTTTAAAAATTGTTAGACCTTTTTTGTCTACTTCAAAAAATGAACTAATTGAAACTAATAAAAAAACTTTTGGTTTTTTTGTAGATGATCCTACAAACAACAACGATAAATTTTTAAGGAGTAGAATTAGAAAACTTCTAAAAAAGTTAGATAACGAGGGTTTAAACTTCAATAAATTCTATTTAACTTTAAAAAATTTGTCTAAAAGTGATCAAGTTATCGAATTTTATGTTGATAAAAATATTTTAGAAAACTCAAAGTATTTTGAGAAAGATAAAAAAATAATTTTAAACCAATCCTTTTTTCATAATCCTGAGGAAATTATTTTGAGAAGTATTACACAAGTAATTCAGCGCATTAGTCGTAAAAAAAACTATCCAAGAGGCAAAAAGGTGATTAGTCTTATAGATTCTATAAAGTTTTCAAACAAAAACGTGAAATTGACACTTTCAGGATGTATTATCGAGAAAATTCAAGATTCGGTGATTATTTATCCAGAAAAATGATAATTTTTTTGTTAAATGATCAAAATGACACTTGTTAATTTACTAATAATTCTTAATTTAATATCCTATGAATTTTAAAAACTTAGCCATGTGGGGAATAATCGTTATTTTAACGATAGGCCTTTATAATATGTTTAAGAACCCACAAGGTTCGATTTCTCAAAAAAATAAAATTATTTTCTCAGAATTCTTAACAGAAGTCGATAATGGAAGAGTAGTTAAAGTAGAGATACAAGGAAAAAATATAAAAGGTGTATTATCAAATGGTAATCAATTCACCACTTATGCTCCTGAAGACCCCAACTTAATCCAGAAATTAAATAATAAAGGTGTAAGTATCTCAGCAAGTCCATTAGAGGAAAAAATGCCTTCATTATTAGGAATACTTCTTTCTTGGTTTCCTATGCTTTTATTAATTGCTGTCTGGATCTTCTTTATGAGACAAATGCAAGGTGGTAAAGGTGGAGCTATGGGCTTTGGAAGATCGAAAGCAAAAATGATGAATGAAGTGAAAGGAAAAGTTACTTTTAATGATGTTGCCGGGGTTGAAGAGGCTAAGGAAGAGGTGGAGGAAGTTGTAGAATTTTTAAAAGATCCAAGAAAGTTTAGCAGACTAGGTGGTAAAATTCCAAGAGGATGTTTATTAGTTGGCCCCCCAGGAACTGGTAAAACATTACTAGCCAGAGCAATTGCTGGAGAAGCAGGTGTCCCGTTTTTTACAATCTCTGGATCAGATTTTGTTGAAATGTTTGTAGGAGTTGGAGCTTCAAGAGTAAGAGATATGTTTGAACAAGGAAAAAAACACTCTCCATGTATAATTTTCATTGATGAGATTGATGCTGTAGGAAGAAGTAGAGGAGCAGGTCTAGGTGGTGGAAATGACGAAAGAGAGCAAACTCTTAACCAGCTATTAGTTGAGATGGATGGTTTTGATACTAATGAAGGTGTAATTATTATTGCTGCTACTAATAGACCCGATGTATTAGACCCAGCTCTTTTGAGACCTGGAAGATTTGATAGACAAGTAGTTGTTTCGAATCCAGATCTTATTGGTAGAGAAAAAATTTTAAAAGTGCATGCAAAGAAAATATCAATGGCACCAGATGTTAATTTAAGAACAGTTGCTAGAGGAACACCTGGATTTTCTGGAGCAGATTTAGCAAATCTTGTAAATGAGGCTGCATTACTAGCCGCAAGAAAAAATAAGAGAATTGTTACATACCAGGAGTTTGAAGAAGCTAAAGATAAAGTGATGATGGGGTCTGAAAGAAGGTCAATGGTTATGTCAGAAGAGGAGAAAAAATTAACCGCTTATCATGAGGCTGGACATGCAATAGTAACAATAAATGAAAAGGCTGCTTACCCGATACATAAAGCAACAATAATACCAAGAGGAAGAGCTTTAGGAATGGTTATGCAATTACCTGAAAGAGATGAAGTTTCTCAAACAAGAGAGCAGCTTCATGCACAAATGGCTATTGCCATGGGGGGAAGAGTTGCAGAAGAAATAATTTTTGGAGATGATAAAGTAACTACAGGAGCATCAAGCGATATTGAACAAGCAACCAAAAGAGCAAGAGCCATGGTTATGAGAGCTGGATTAAGTAAAGAAATGGGACCAGTAGCTTATGGTGAAAACGAAGAAGAAGTATTTTTAGGAAGATCTGTTGCAAGACAGCAAAATATGTCAGAGGAAACAGCAAGGAAAGTTGATAGTGAAATTAGAAAATTTGTTGATATGGGCTATGAGAGAGCAAGAAAAGTATTAACAGAAAAGATTGATGATCTGCATAAATTAGCAAAAGCTTTACTTACCTACGAAACCTTAACAGGTGCAGAAATTGAAGATTTAATAAATAAAAATATTTATCCCAAGAATAAAGAAGATCTAAAAGTTGAAGATGATGATCAAAGCTCAGCGCTTGGTTCAATGGGCCTAAAACCAAAGATAGTGCACTAATCGTTAATGAATGAATATTACACTAGAGCGTGTAATTTTTATTACGGAAAAACATCAAAAAAATACATTAAAAAAAAAAAATCTATTCCTCTCATCGGTTACAATAATATTTCTTTTGATAAATTAGAAATCATTAACAGAAAAAAAACTAAAATTATTAATCTTAGAGATATTAGTAAACTTCCAAACAAACTTAAAAATAAAGTTAATAAAGATTTAAAAAATATAAAAAAAAGGAGAACATTTAAAAAATTAAATTTATCCAACATCCCAATTTTAATGGGTATAGTCAATTTAACGCCAGATAGCTTTTCAGATGGTGGAAAATATAATAAAAAAAATTTAGCCAAAAATCGCGTGAATAGTTTATTGTCAAATGGTGCAAAAATAATAGATGTTGGTGGAGAGTCTACTAGACCAGGTGCAAATGATATCCATCCAAGAAAAGAATGGGATA
>CACKTH010000013.1 GCA_902603045.1 uncultured Pelagibacteraceae bacterium
CAGCAGCAGTTGCAGTTGCCGAAGCTCCATTCGGTGGTATAAAACAAACCGGTTATGGTCGTGAAGGTGGATCTATGGCCATAAAAGATTACCTTAATATAAAGTATACCCATATGGGTCTCAAAACCTGACTTTATGAGAAAAAATAAAGCCAAAGAGATAATTAAAAATGGCAATGCTGTAATCAATGGTTGGTTACAAATTCCAAGTACTGTTTCGGCAGAAACAATGGCTCAACAAGGATGGGATTCATTAACAATTGATATGCAACACGGGCTTGTTGATTACACAAATGCATTGCCAATGATGCAAGCGATTTCAACGACAGAAGTCGTACCTTTAGCAAGAGTTAATTGGAATGAGCCAGGTCAAATTATGAAAATTTTAGACGCTGGATGTTACGGAGTCATCTGCCCAATGGTGAGTAACCAAAAAGAAGCAGAAAGATTTGTTCAAGCATGTAAATATCCACCAGATGGATATAGAAGTTTCGGTCCAATGAGAGGGTTAATCTATGGAGGGCCTGATTATGGAGATCATGCAAACGATGAAATATTAAAAATGGCTATGATTGAAACTAAAGAGGCTTTAGAAAATCTTGATGAAATTATGAGTACCCCAGGCCTTGATGGTATATACATTGGTCCCGCTGATTTAAGTTTGGCAATAGGTGAAAAGCCTGGTTTTGATAAAGGTGAAGATACTAAAGCTTATTCAGAAATACTTAGAATATTAGAGCATGCAAAAAAAAACAATATATTTGCTGGAATTCATAACGGAAGTACTGACTATGCAAAAAAAATGATTGAAAAAGGTTTTCAATTTGTAACAGTTGGGGCAGACTCCAAATTTATAAGTGCGGGTGCGAAAAATACAGTTGAAAATTTAAAAGGCACAGTGAAATCAGAATTATCTAAAGCCTATTAATATATAAAGTATAAACATTTACGTATGAAAAAAATCTTAATAATAGGATCGATACATAATCATGGTATTGATTTACTAAAAGGAAATAAAAATTTTGAATTTGAAGTTGTAGATAATACAGATGCAGAATTTTTGAAAGATAAAATAAAAGACTGTGATGCAATAAGTATTAGAACATCTAAATTGTCAAAAGAAATTATAGACTCGGCTAAGAATTTAAAAGTGATATCTAGACATGGTGTAGGATATGATAATATAGATCTTGAAGCAACCAAGCAAAACAATATCACATTAGCAATAACAGCTACAGCAAATGCTCAAGCTGTAGCAGAGCATGTTTTATTTATGCTATTCAGTATTGCAAAAAGAAATAATATGTACAACGAAAGTGTAAAAACTGGAAAGTTCAGTGATAGAACTAAGCTTCCTAAAACAATTGAGTTATGGAATAAAAATATCTTAATTGCAGGTTTTGGTCGAATTGGAAAATGTTTACTTAAAAAATGTAAGGGTTTAGAAATGAACATTTTTGTTTATGATCCTTTTATCAGCGAAGAGGAAATTAAAAAAGTTGGTGGTATTAAAATTGAAGATTTGAATGATAGTTTAAACAAAATGGATGCAATTTCTATTCATATGCCTCTAAATGAAAATACAAAACATTTAATCAATTATGAAATGATAAAAAAAATGAAAAAAAATTGTATTTTAATTAATGCTGCAAGAGGTGGTATTATTAATGAGGAAGATCTTAATAAGGCTTTAAACAAAGATTTAATTTTTGGTGCAGGGCTTGATGTTTTTGAAAAGGAGCCTCCATCTATAGATAATCCATTACTAAAAAATGAGAAAGCATTTTTAAGCCCTCATTCAGCAGTATTTACCGAGGAATGTTTGTCTAGAATGAGTATCGAAACAGTCCAAAATATTATTGATTTTTTTGATAATAAATTGGAAAAGTCAAAAATAGTAAATATCTGATGAGTTTAAAATTAAAAAATTTTGGATTGTTAGAATTTCTTATCATTATATCAGCAGTGTATGTTGTAGGTATGTTGATATGGACAGCGAGTACGAGGCCTGAGGTTGAAGCTCGTGCAAATTTAGTAAAAGAAAATCATAAAAAAGTTGTCGATTTTATTAATGGTGAAATTAATAATTGTGGAAATAATGATGAAGGAAAAATAACAGTTTGGGGTGATCCGTGCAATGCTGAATGGATAGCTGAAAAGGTTGTTAATCATATAAATAATAATCTTAATATTGAAAATCCATTTTCAGATGACAATAAAGTTAAAACAGATCCTGACCCAAGAATAAAAGCAGAAGGAAAAGCTGGTCAGTCAGTAGAAATGGGTGTTATTTTTATAATGTCCTCAAATTTTCTAGCAGAACCAGGATCAGAATGGATAGTTGGTACTTGTTTTAAATCTCCATGTGTTGCTGCTGGTAATAATGAATTAACTTCTTTATATAGATAGCTAATTATTTTCAACTTCTACATTTGCACTTTTTAAAGTTTCAATTAAATATTTGTAACCAATTTTAGCATATTCAAAAGGATTTGCTTTTGTAGGATCTTGCTCAGCTTCTACAACTAACCATCCAGAGTAATTTTGTTCTTTTAACAAATCAAAAAAAGGTTTGTAATCAATACAACCATCTCCTGGAACAGTGAAGGCTCCTTCTAAAAATGCCTGTCTAAAACTATAATCGTGATTTAATGAATTATCTAAAACATTTTTTCTCATATCTTTGCAATGTATATGAATTATTCTTTCTTTAAATTCTTTATAAATTTTCAAACTATCTCCTTTAGCAAATAACATGTGTCCGGTATCTAAAGTTAGTTTGACACTATCCTCTGTATTTTCCAATAATCTTCTTGTATCTTCTTCACTTTCAATGCAAGTTCCCATATGATGATGGTAAGCAAGAGGCATGTCTTGATCCTCTAAATATTTTCCCATTTCTGAAATTTTTTTATAATATTTTTTAGACTCATCTAAGTCCATTCTAGGTCTTTTAGATAAATTTGTATTTGGATCGCTTTGAATAGAACCATAAACTTCAGCAAAAACCATGCAGGGTGCTTTACAATCTTGAAACAGTTTCAATTGGTTTTGAATTTTTGATTTTTCCTCTTCAAATGTATTTTTTCTTAAATTTGCTCCATACCAACCTGAACATAATTTTAAATTATATTTATTTAATTTAGGAATTAATTCTTCTGATTTTTTTGGAAATTTTCCACCAGATTCTATTCCTTTAAATCCTGCTTTACTAGCCTCAGAAAGACATTGTTCGAGTGGAGTATCACCACCAAGCTCAGGCATGTCATCATTGCTCCAAGCTATTGGGGCTATACCTAATTTTACTGACATAAATAATAGTTTTGTTATGATATTAGATGCTTCAAAAAATTAAACCTAAAAAATTTAAACTTGGAATTGTTGGAGGAGGACCTGGTTCATGGATAGGTCATGTTCATAGAATTTCATCTAGGTATGATGACAAATACGAAATCGTTGCAGGGGTATTTTCTAGAAGTGTTGATAAATCTAGGAAATTTGGACAAAGTATAGGCTTAGATAAATCTAGATGCTATTCAAATTACAAGGAAATGTCTGAAAAAGAATCGAAAAGAAAAGATGGTATTAATGTTGTAGCAATAATGACTCCACCCTCAAGTCATCAAATTATTGCAGAGAATTTTATAAAAAAAAATATTCATGTAATTTCGGACAAACCATTTGCTGGAAATCTTAATCAGGGAAAAAAACTATATAAAGCAATAAAAAATAACAAAAAAATTAAATATGCACTGACTCATAATTATTCATCTTATCCAATGGTAAGAGAAGCAAAAAATTTAGTGGAAAAAGGAAAAATTGGAAAAGTTGAATATATCAATGTTGAATATATTCAAGACTGGACGGATGGTAATAAAATTTCAAAAAAAAATTCAAAAAAGGTTTTTAAATGGAAAGTTGATAAAAAAATTGTCGGTGTATCAGCAGTTCTTAATGAAATAGGATCACATGCATATCATCTAGCAATTTATATTACAGGCCTTAAAGGAGAAAAATTGATAGCCGATGTAAGTAAATATTCGAAGGACGTTAATATGGATAATAACGCACAAGTTTTTGTTAATTTTAACAATGGTGCTAAAGGAATTGTATGGACATGTGTAACAGCTAAAGGTGGTGTTTATGGTTTAAGAATAAGAGTTTATGGATCTAAAGGAAGTTTAGAATGGGTTCAGAATGATCCAAATTATTTAAAATTTAATCCAAGCAAAGGTGCAGTAAAATTTTTAGAAAGAGGGTATACAAAGGCAAATTTTTCAAAAAAATTCTCTAGAGTAAAATTTGGTCATCCTGAAGGATATTTAGATGCTTTTGCAAATATATATAAGGAATTCGCTGAATATTTAAAAACAAATACAAAAAAAAGATTTTATTTCCCTAACGAAGAAGAGGGTTTGGAGACTGCTAAATTCATTGATGCATGCAAGAAATCATCATTAAAAAAACAATGGGTAAAAATTTAATTAACGTAGCATTATTTGGTTTGGGAAGAATAGGGCTTATGCATGCAAATAATTTAATAAATAATAAAAATTTTAATCTTAAATATATTTTCGATGTTAATAGAAAACTTGCAAAAAAAGTTTCAAAAAATCTAAATTGTAAAAATATTGAAAGTCCTCTAGTAGCATATAAAGATAAAAAAATTGATTGTATTTTTATATCTTCTACTACATCAACTCATCTTAAATTGATATATGAAAGTATAAAAAGTAATAAAACAGTCTTTTGTGAAAAACCTTTAGATCTCAATTTAAAAAAAATTCAAAATTATGAAAAAAAAATAAATAAATTTAATCATAAAATACAGATTGGATTTAATAGGAGATATGATCCAGGTCATAGTTCACTAAAAGATAATTTAATAAAAGGTAAAATAGGAAAGCTAGAGAAAATTATTATTACAAGCAGAGATCCGGCTGCTCCATCTATAAATTATTTAAAGGCTTCAGGTGGTATTTTTAAAGATATGATGATCCATGATTTTGATCTAGCAAGATATTATGCAGGTAAAGATGAATTTGTTTCTATATTTGCAACAGGGAGCAATATTTCAAATAAATACTTCAATAAACTTAAAGATTTCGAGCTTGCAACGGCAATTTTGAAAACAAAAAACGGTATTCAATGTATTATAAGTAATTCGAGACATTGTAGTTTTGGATATGATCAAAGAGTAGAACTCTTTGGGAGCAAAGGAATGATTATCTCTAATAATATTAAAGAAAATGAGATTAGTTTGTATTCTAATAAAAGTACGAATGCACGATCAAGCTTTAAACACTTCTTTATAGAAAGATACGATCAGGCATACAAAGAACAGTTAAATGATTTTGCCAAACTATTCAGATCAAATTTGAGACCTAGGAGTGGTTTTATGGATGGAAAGATTTCAATACAAATTGCAGAGAGTGCAATCCGGTCATTAAAATCAAAAAAGTTTGAGAAAATAAAATATTAAAAATCAACTTTAGGTTGAATACAACCTGCTTCTTTACAATCTAAATAAATTTATGTTAGCTTTAACGTTTAAAAGTTAACTTTTATTTAAGAGAGGAAATTAAAAAATGAAAACAATAAAGAACTTTATATTAGCTGTTGCTGCATGGGCAATGATGTCTGTATCAGCATTAGCAACTGATATAATTGTTGTTTCACATGGACAAGCTAATGACCCTTTTTGGTCGGTAGCTAAAAATGGAGTTGATGCTGCTTGTAAAGATATGGGAGTATCTTGCAAATACACTGCTCCAGGAACTTTTGACATGGTTGAAATGGCAAAACTAATTGATAACGCTGTATCACAAAAACCAAAAGGTATTGTAATTACTTTACCTGATGCAGCTGCATTAGGAAAATCTGTAAAAGCAGCAATAGCTGCTGGTATACCAGTGGTTTCTATGAACTCTGGTTCAGATGATTACCAATCTTTGGGAATTAGTGCACACGTAGGTCAAACTGAATTTGAAGCTGGTGTTGGTGGCGGACAAAAAATGAAGGCTGCAGGAGGAAAAAAAGCTTTATGCGTTAACCACGAAGTTGGAAACGTAGCCCTTGATAGAAGATGTGCAGGTTTCAAAAAAGGTTTTGGTGGATCTGTTGATATTCTAGGAACATCAAATGACCCAACTGAAATTCAAAAAGCTGTTGCTGCAAAATTAGGTGGTGGATATGACACTATTCTAACATTAGGAGCTGGTTTATCAGGTGAAGCAGCACTAAAAGCTTTAGAAGCTGCTGGTAAAGTTGGAAATGTTAAATTAGGGACATTTGATATGTCACCTAACATGTTAAAAGCTGCTGCTGCAGGTAAAGTAGAGTTTTTAATTGACCAACAACAATATCTACAAGGTTATTTGCCTATAGCTATTTTTGCTCAGTACATGAGATGGGGAACAATGCCTGCTGGTGTAGTTATGACTGGACCTGGATTTGTGACTCCTGACAATGCTGCTAAAGTAATTAAATGGGCAGCTCAAGGTTATAGATAAAATCTATATTTAAGGCCTGACTAAATTTTATAGTCAGGCCTTTTTTCAAAATTTAAATGTCATTAAAATCAAAAAGTATTTCATCAAAAAGTAGTCTTAATGAAGACGAACGTCTAAAAAAAATATCACCACTAAGAGTTTTATTGAATAGGCCTGAGCTAGGTGCGTTAGGTGGTTCAATACTTGTATTTATATTTTTTGGAATTGTAGCTGGCGATACTGGTATGTTTAGCGCCTATGGAATGCTTAATTTCTTTGATGTTTCGGCTAATTTAGGAATTATAGCAATAGCAGCAGCAATGCTAATGATTGGTGGTGAGTTTGATTTATCAATTGGATCAATGATTGGCTTTGCTGGAATTTGTATTGCAATACCAGCTATTTATTGGGGCTGGCCTTTATGGATGAGTATCGTTTTCGCATTCGCTATGGCTGTGCTGGTCGGTTATTTCAACGGCATAATGGTTGTTAAAACTGGATTGCCTTCATTTATAGTTACACTAGCTATGCTTTTTATCCTAAGAGGTTTGACATTGGCAATTACAAGACTGATCACTGGCAGAACTCAAGTTCCAGGATTACGTGTACTAATCGAAGATGATCCTTTAGCCTGGATATTTGCCACAGATACTTTCAAATGGCTATTTACATGGTTAGGTTCTTTAAAGTTAATTGAATTGAGAACAGACGGCACACCCTTGGCAACAGGTATACCTCCATCAGTAATATGGTTTGTTGCATTAACATTATTTGCAACATGGATTTTAATGAAAACAAGGTATGGAAATTGGATTTTTGCATCTGGGGGAGATAAAGTCGGAGCCACAAATGTGGGTGTCCCTGTTGGTAGAGTAAAAATAAGCTTGTTTATTGGAACAGCTGTTGCCTCAACTATTTTTGCATGCATTCAAGTATTAGATGCTGGTTCAGCAGATACAATGAGAGGTACATTAAAAGAGCTTGAAGCTATAGCGGCTGCAGTTGTTGGTGGTTGTCTATTAACTGGTGGATATGGGTCTGCAATTGGTGCAGCATTTGGAGCAATTATATTTGGTACTGTTTCAATGGGAATTTTTTATACAGATGTAGATACAGATTGGTTTAAAGTATTCCTTGGAGCAATGATGTTAATAGCTGTTGTTTTTAATAACTACATAAGGAAGAAAGTAACCGAAAGTAAGTAATGACTGATTACCTTGTTCAATTCAATAACATAAGTAAATTTTTTGGCAAAGTTATTGCACTTAAAGATGTAACTATGAGATTAAAAAAGGGTGAGATCATGTGTCTATTAGGAGACAATGGTGCTGGTAAATCTACTTTAATTAAAACATTAGCTGGAGTTCATAAGCCAGACGAAGGTGAGATTATTTTTGAAAATAAAAAAATTATTTTTGATTCACCAAAAGATGCATTAGATATTGGTATAGGAACGGTTTATCAAGATCTAGCTTTAGTATCATTAATGAGTGTTACTAGAAATTTTTTCATGGGAAGAGAGCCACAAAAAGGTATTCCTTTTTTTAAAACATTTGATGTTGATAGAGCAAATAAAATTGCAGCAGAAAGAATGGGTCAAATAGGAATAGACATAAGAGATCCATCACAAGCTGTTGGAACAATGTCTGGTGGTGAAAGACAATGTCTTGCAATATCAAGAGCAATATACTTTGGAGCAAAAGTTTTGGTATTAGACGAACCAACATCGGCTTTAGGTGTTCATCAAGCATCAATGGTTTTAAAATATATAGTTAAAGCTGCATCTGAAGGATTAGCAGTAATTTTAATCACCCATAATGTTCATCATGCATATCCTGTTGGAAGCAGTTTTACTGTGCTTAATAGAGGTAAGAGTATGGGAACATTCCAAAAAAAAGATATTTCAAGAGAAAAATTGTTAAGCATGATGGCAGGTGGAGAAGAATTAGACAAGCTTGAGGTCGAACTTCAAGAAATGGATAGAATTCATAGTAAAAATTAGATATTACGCCATATATCTAATTTATGACTAAATCCTTCCCTTTGCTCTTTATATTACTCTGGTCATCAGCATTTATTTCTGGAAAAGAAATTGTTCAAAATGCATCTCCATTTGCTGCTTTAGCCTTCAGATTTGGAATTGTAACCATAGGTTTCTTCATATTTGCATATCTAAGAAAAGATAAAATTTTCGGGCAATTAAAAAATATTTTTGAAAGCGTCTCAACTGGTGTTTTGTTTCATGGTATTTATTTAGGGGGTTGTTGGTATGCATTTTCAATTGGAATGCCAGCTGCTATTGTAGCACTTATAGTAACGTTGCAACCAATCTTAACAAATATTTTATCTGGACCTATTTTTGGAGAAAAAATTTCTTGGAAACAATGGGTAGGAATTTTTTTAGGTTTTGTCGGTTCTATAACAGTATTAGGGATTGATTTTGGAAAAGAAATACCACCATTAGGATTGTTAGCAACAGTTCTAGCTCTTTGCGCAATAACAGCTGGAACTTTATGGCAAAAAAAATTAAGTGGGAATTTAGCTTTATCAGTAAACAATGCTTATCAAGCTGTGGGTGGATGTCTTTTTAATTGTTTTTTAATGCTTATGTTTGAAAATGCTTACATAAATTTCAATACAAGTTTTATATTAGGAATGTCACATCAAATTATTTTGGTTTCTTTTGGAGCTTTTACGATATTAATGTTTCTTATAAAGAAAGGAACAGTGAGTAAAACAACAACTTTATTTTTTTTAGTTCCCCCTACTTCTGCAGTAATGGCGTGGATATTTTTAAATGAACAATTGACTACAACAGATATTATAGGATTTATAATTACTACAATTGGTGTATTTATCGCAACAAGAGATAAAAAAAATGGATAAAGACTATTTTAAAAGTATTAAAATATTAGATGGAGGTATGGGGCAATTATTACTTGAAAAAGGAATGGTCTCAATGGGTACATTGTGGTCAGCTAGTGCTTTATTGGAAAAAAAATATCATCAAATTCTGGTTGATGCTCATTTATCATACATAAATGCAGGATCAGATATTATTGTAACTAATACTTTTAGTTGTAGAAAATATAGATTAATTGAAAATAATTTTGGTGATCAGTTTGCTTATTTAAATGAAACCGCTTGCAAACTTGCAATAAAAGCAAAAGAAACTTCAAAAAAAAACGTATTTATTGCCGGATCAATACCAAGCCAAAGAGACACTTACATTACCGATAAAAGAAATAAGAGTTTGATTTTATCAGATATGCTTGAACAAGCTAGGATAATAAATGACTATGTAGATTTTTTATATCTAGATGTAATTAGTAGTATTAATGAAGTAGAAGCAGCATTAAACCTTTCGGAAAAATTAAACAAAAAAATCTTAATAGGTATACATTTAAAAAAAAACGGTAAATTACCTTCTAATGAAAATTTAAAAGATCTTTTAAAAAATATTCAAAATCAAAATTTATTGGGTGTAATTTGTGCGTGCGTTTCTCCTGAAATTTCAATTCAAGCATTAGATAGTTTTCAAGGATATGGGGAACCTTTTGGATTTAAAGCAAATTTATGGAAGATTAAGGAGCCCGGTCCTATACAAACATTTAATACTGCAAAACCTGATGAAATTGGCACAAATCCAAATGTATCTTTCGGTATAAGAGATGATATTAGTTTGAATGATTTTTATAATTTTTCAAAAATAATGAAAGAAAATGGCGCAACAATTTTAGGTGGTTGTTGTGAAACAACACCTAAACACATTAAAAAAATATCTAAACTTAAATAAATAATTTTGAATCAGCTTTTCTTACAAAATAAATACCTATTACAACTGCAATTAGAGATATCAAAACTTTATAGGTTATAAGTTCTTTAAGGAATACATAACCTAAAACAATACCGAAAATTGGAATTAGATAGGAAACTTGTGACTGAAAAATTAAACCATTTTTTTTTAAAATTCTAAATCTTAATAGCCATGCTATACCAGTAGGTACAATACCTAGATATATTACAGAAACACTGGAATTAAATGATGGAATTATTTGCGAAGGAAGTTCTATTATACAAGTCAATGGTAATAAAATAAGTGTTGCCCAAATTAAAATTGAGCCAGTCACATTTTCATTTCTTTTTTTACTTATTTTTAATGTTAAAACTCCTCCAATAACATAACAAGTGGAGCCTAGGAGAATCAATATTGCTGATAAAAAATTATTTTCGTCAATTAAAATATCATCTGAAAATAAATAAACAATACCTGCAAAACCAATTAAGATTCCAATTGTTTTTACAAAATTAAATTTTTCATCCTTTGTATAAAAATGTCCTAATATAGTAGAACTTAATGGAGTTGTTGACATTAAAATAGCTGCCAAATTACTTTGAACAGATTTAACTCCGTAAGCAATTAAAAAAAATGGTATTACCAAATTAATAAGACCTATTAACATAAACCAATACCAATCTTTTGAAAATGCTTCGATAGTAATCTTTTTATAAAAACACAAAATTAAGACTGGTATAGAACCAAAAAATACTCTCAAAAAGGCAATTGTTATAGGGCCAAAAGACTCGGTTGCAATCTTAATATTAAAAAAAGCAGAAGCCCATATTAAAGATAAAATAGTTAACAAAAAATAATCACTGATATTAGCTTTTTTCATTCTGTAATATCTTTGATTTCACCTTTTGTAATTTGAGTCAGTTTTTTAAAATCAATTTTGAAGATTACGTTTGGATGTCCAGCTGCAGCAAAAATATTTGCAAATCTTCCTAGAGAATTATCTATAAAGATTTGAATTTTGTTTGTATGGCCTACAGGTGAAACTCCTCCTATGGTATATCCAGTTTGTATTTTTACTTCATCTGGGGAAGCCATTCTTATATTTTTTTTCTCACATATTTTTTTTAATTTGTTTAATGAACACCTCTTGTCTCCTGACACAAGACAAAGTAAAAAACTATTCTCAACTTTAATCAAAAGACTTTTTACAATTGCTCCAACCTCACAATTAAGAGAATTTGCTGCTTCCAATGCTGTTTTGGCTGAACTTTCTAATTCAACAATCGACAAACTCTTATCAAATTCTTTGAGGCTTTTTTCAGCTCTTTTTACTGGTTCTTTCTCAAATAACGTCATTTCAACCTAAGATTGATTAAAAATTCAAATTTTTCTTAAATAATACATGTTTAAATTGCATAGGTGTTATCCTCATTATATGTATGCTTTATTACACCAATATTGGTAATTAACCCAGATATTTAATTCTAGAGGAGATTATATGAGTGCAAGTAAAGTTTTAAAAATGATGAAAGACAAACAAATCGAGTTTGTCGATCTTAGGTTTACTGACCCAAGAGGTAAATTACAACACCTAACAATGGACTCAACCGTTGTTGATGCTGACATGCTGAATGATGGAGTATTCTTTGATGGTTCATCAATAGCTGGTTGGAAGGCTATTAATGAATCTGATATGATTCTTAAACCTGATCTTAACAGACAAATTGTTGATCCATTCACCTCACATAATACGTTAGTTATATTTTGTGATATTTTAGATGCAATAAAACGAGATCCCTATGAAAGAGATCCAAGAGGAATAGCAAAAAAAGCGGAAGCATATTTAAAAAAAACAGGAATTGGAGATAAAGCTTTTTTTGGTCCAGAGCCAGAATTTTTTGTTTTTGATGATGTGAGAATTAAAAACGATATGAATGAAACAAGTTTTTCGATTGATAGTACAGAGGGACCATATAATTCTGGAAAAAAATACGAAAATGGAAATATGGGACACAGACCTGGAGTTAAAGGTGGATATTTTCCTGTACCTCCAGTCGATAGTGCTCAAGATATTAGAGGTGAATATTTAAAAGGTTTGAGAGATGTTGGAATAACTGTAGAAAAACATCACCATGAAGTTGCTCCAAGTCAACATGAACTTGGAATGCTTTTTGGAACTTTGGTTGATCAAGCTGACAATGTACAACTTTATAAATATGTTGTTCAGATGGTTTCACATTCGTTTGGTAAAACTGCTACGTTTATGCCTAAACCTGTAAAAGGTGATAATGGATCAGGAATGCACGTTCACCAATCAGTTTGGAAAGGTAAGACACCTGTATTTTCAGGTAATAAATATGCTGGATTATCTCAAACTGCTCTTTATTATATTGGTGGTATATTAAAACATGCAAAAGCTATTAATGCATTTTCAAATGCAACAACAAATAGTTACAAAAGATTAATACCAGGATTTGAAGCTCCGGTATTACTCGCTTATTCTGCAAGAAACAGATCAGCATCTTGTCGAATTCCCATAACTCTAAGCAAAAAAGGTGCAAGATGTGAGATTAGATTTCCAGACGCTTCTGGAAATCCTTATTTAACATTTGCATCCATGTTAATGGCAGGGATTGATGGCATCAAAAACAAAATTGATCCGGGTAAATCCTTTGATAAAGATCTTTATGCTTTATCAGAAAAAGAAGTTAAAAAAGTTCCAACTGTTTGTGGATCACTAAGAGAAGCAATGGAAAGTTTAGATAAAGATAGAAAATTTTTAACTCAAGGCGGAGTATTTACTGACGATCAAATTGATGCTTATATTGCTTTAAAATTTGAAGAGATACACAACTTTGAACATACACCTCATCCTATTGAGTTTGATATGTACTATAGTTGTTAAATAGCTATTTTATTTTTTAGCTATTTTATTTTTTCCTAAACCTTTTTTAACCACGTAGTTGAGGGTGCCATGTGCTCCCGCTTCTACTGGTTTAATTAAACTTCTGAATAAAGATTTTCTTTTTTGAGTTTTAACTTCAGTGTTAATTAGGTTTTTATGCTCAAAAGTGTTCATATCAACGATTCTATAATAGATATGCAATAATTGCAATACTGATATGCGTATATTAAATACTATATTTTAAAGGACTCCCCGCATCCACATCTTTCTGTTTCATTCGGGTTATTAAATACAAATTGTGAAGAAAATTTTTCTTTTTTAAAATCCATTTCAGTTCCAAGCAAATACATTACCGCTGCAGAATCTATAAACACCTTTACACCCTTATCTTCTATCACTTCGTCATTCGGGTTTGCCTCTTTTGTATACTCCATAACATAGGACATCCCTGCGCACCCACCTGACTTAACACCAACTCTAACTCCTAAAGAGTCTTTTTCTGCATTAGACATGATTTCTTTTATTCTTTGTGCAGCGTTATCGCTTAATGTTATAATTTGTTTTGTCATAAATTTAATTCAAGTTTTGCAGCTTCAGACATCATTGATTTATCCCACGGTGGTTCCCAGACTAAATCAAGATCTACTTTTGAAACTTCTTTAATTTCTAATATACTGTCTTTAACTTCTTTAGGCAAACTTTCAGCTACTGGGCAATTTGGTGTGGTTAATGTCATTTTAACCTTAACTTCAGAATTATTAACGATAATATCGTATATCAATCCTAATTCATATATATTAACAGGTATCTCAGGATCATAAATTTTTTTTATTTCAGCAATTACTTTTTCTTTAAGATCCAATTTCATTTCTCTGTTTTTGCAATTTGATCAGAATTATCTAATGCTGATGTAAGAGTATGCCAAGATAAAGTCGCACACTTTACTCTCATTGGATATTGTTTAACTCCAGATAAACTCATTAATTTAGTTTTTTCATCATCATTTAAAATATTAGTTTCTAAAGAGTCTTTTTCTTTTATCATTCCTAAAAAATCAGTTACAATTTCTTTTACTTCTTTCTCTTCTTTACCTCTAACCATATCAGTCATAATCGATGCTGATGCCATTGAAATAGCACAGCCATGACCTTCAAATGCAATATCTTCAACTTTTTTATTTTCGTTTAATCTGAGATAAACATGAACATTATCACCACATAAAGGATTATTTCCCTTTGCATCTTTATTATAATTATCAAACTTTCCTAAATTCCTTGGATTTTTTCCATGGTCTAATATTATTTCTTGATATAAGTCTTTTAAGTCCATTATAAGTTAAAAATTTTTTTACATTTATTTATTGCTTCATCAAGCTTATCAATATCATCTTTCGTATTATAAACTCCAAATGAAGCTCTTGCAGTTGCAGGTAAATTTAATTTATCATGTAATATTTGACAGCAGTGATGCCCTGCTCTAATAGCTACTCCATCTTCATCAAGAATTGTTGCGATATCATGTGGATGAACACCTTCAATAGTAAATGATATAACCCCACCCTTTTTTTTTGGATTTCCTATAATATTAACTGAATTATTTTTTCTCAACTTTTCTAGTCCGTAGTCTAATAATTCTTTTTCATGTTTTTCTATATTTTGAATACCAATTTTTTCCATAAATTTTATAGACTCGTTAAAAGCTATAACTTGAGCTGTAGCCATTGTTCCAGCCTCATATTTATTAGGTAATTCACCATAAGTAATACCTTCTTTTTTAACCTCATTTATCATTCCTCCTCCACCTTGATATGGGGGCAAATCATCAAGCCATTTTTTTTTAGCATATAGAATACCTATTCCAGTTGGTCCGTACATTTTATGTCCAGATATTGCATAAAAATCACAATCAATATCCTGCATATCTAATTTTAAGTGAGGTGCACCTTGGCAACCATCAATTAGAACCGGTATATTTTTCGAATGAGCCAATTTTACAATTTCTTTAATTGGTAATATTGCGCCTGTTACATTCGACAAATGACTTACACTAATTATCTTTGTTTTGTTTGTAATTTTTTTTTCTAGAGCTTCTAATGTTACTTCGCCATTATCGTTAATTTCAGCAAATTCTATTTTTATGTTTTTTGCTTTTCTAAGAAAATGCCAAGGAACATAATTTGAATGATGCTCGAGTTCAGTCAACAACACTTCATCTCCTTCAGATAAATATTTTTGACCAAACGTGTTAGCGACTAAATTTATTGCTTCTGTAGCACCTTTAGTAAATACAATCTCATCTTTATCTTTAGCATTAATATATTTTTGAACTGAAACTCTTGTTTGTTCATATAAATTAGTAGCAGCAACAGCCAGATAGTGAACACTTCTACCTACATTAGAAAACTCTTTTGTATAAAAATCATAAATTCTATCTACAACAACTCTTGGTTTTTGAGAAGAATTAGCACTATCTAAATATACTAAATCATTATTCTGAATTTTATCGTCAAAAATTGGAAATTCTCTTTTTATATCATCTATGTTCATTAACTTAATCCAATCATATTTTTTAATAATTTTTTAATTTCTTCATCTGTAATTTTTTCAACAACATCTAAAAGAAAGCCGCTAATTAATAATTCCTTTGCAGTTTTTTGGTCTAATCCTCTAGACATTAAATAAAAAATAGAATCTTCGTCTAAACTACCTGATGCTGAACCATGTGAACATTTAACGTCATCAGCATAAATTTCTAGTTCAGGCTTTGCATTAAATTCTGCTTGTTCATTTAAAAGAACCGCTTTGCTTAATTGATAACCATCAGTTTTTTGAGCTTTAGAATCCACATATATTTTACCTTGATAGACAGACTTTGAACTGTCATCAATAACACTTTTTATTAACTGATAACTTTTCGTATTTTCATACAAATGATTAGTATTAGTTCTTATTTCGTGGTGTTTATTTTTAGATAATAAGTGTATTCCATTAATAAATGCTGACGAATATTGACCTTCAAGATTACAGCTGACTTCATTTTTTATATATTCTGAACCAGATGAAAATATAAATGTTTCAGAAATACTATTTTCTTTTTGAGTAATACTAGAATAATCATACTTAATATTTGTATTACTTTTTTTATCTATTTTGTAATTCTTAAGAATTGCACTTTTGCTAAGATTAAAATTAAATAAATTGTTGATGAAATTCTTTTCTGAATTATCGTCAGAAAGATTAATAATTTTTATGGAGCTGTTTTCTTCTAGCTCAAAGTTTAATTGAAAATTAATATTTGTATTGCTCACTTTCTCATTTGTTATTTGATATATAATTAAAGGCTTTTTGAATGAATAATTTTTTTTAACTAAAATATTATGTATTTTATTAGAAAAAGAATTATTTAGACTTAAAAGAGAATTATCGTCATTTGAGTTTTGGTTAAAATTATCTAATGTCGTTAAATTGATTTTATCACTTTCTTCATATTCAAAGCTCAATCGCTCAACTTTACCATTAATAATAACAATTTTATTATGCTCAATTTCCTTTATAAAAATATCATCATTAATTTTATTTTCTACATTATAGTCATTATAAAATTCTAGTTCTCCAATATTTTTTTGAATTATCTGGTTTATATCTGAGAATTTCCAGTTTTCTAGTTTTCTACTAGGAAATCCATTTTTCAAAAAATTATCAAGAGCTTGTTTTTTTAATTTAATTTCTTGGTTTGAGAAATTAGAAGTACTTATAAATTTATCAAAATCTGTTTTTAATTTTTGTTCCATTTAATTAAAATTTTCATATCCTTTTTTTTCTAACTCTAAAGCTAATTCTGCGCCTCCTGATTTAATAATTTTTCCACCCATAAGAACATGCACAAAATCAGGTTTTATATAATCAAGTAGTCTTTGATAATGTGTTATTATAAGAAAGGAATTATTTTTTCTTTTTAATGCATTAACTCCATCTGCAACTATTCTAAGAGCATCTATATCTAATCCAGAGTCAGTTTCATCTAGTATAGATAATTTTGGATCTAAAATTGACATTTGTAAAATTTCGTTTTTCTTTTTTTCACCGCCAGAGAAACCAACATTTAATTGTCTATTTAATTTTTCTTCATCAAATTTTAGTTCTTTTGCTTTTTCTTTAACTAATTTTAAAAATTCTAATGCATCTAATTCTTTTTCACCTCTTGCTTTTCTAATTGAATTTAAGGATGTTTTTAAAAATATATTTGTATTGACCCCAGGTATTTCCAGCGGATATTGGAATGCCAAAAAAATACCTTCATGTGCTCTTTCTTCAGTTTCAAGATCAAACAAATTTTTATTTTCATATAATATTTCCCCTGATACTTCGTATCCTTTTTTACCTGATAGAATATTTGACAAAGTACTCTTTCCTGATCCATTGGGGCCCATTATTGCATGTACCTCGCCTGGTTTTATCTCAAGATTAAAACCACTTAAGATGGATTTTTCTTGAATTTTTGCATTTAAATTGTTTATTTTTAACATTTAACCAACACTTCCTTCTAAACTTATTCCAACTAGTTTTTGAGCTTCAACAGCAAACTCCATAGGCAATTGTTGTAAAACCTCTTTACAAAAACCATTAACAATAAGTCCTACAGCTTCTTCTTGATTTAGTCCCCTTTGCTGACAATAATGTAGTTGATCTTCACTAATTTTAGATGTGGTCGCTTCATGAGCAATATTGGAATTTGAATTTTTATTCTTAATATAAGGTACTGTGTGTGCTCCACACTTGTTGCCCATTAACAGTGAATCACATTGAGTGTAATTTGTTGAATTAGATGCATTTTTTGAAATATCTACCAAGCCTCTGTAAGTCATATCTGATTTACCAGCACTAATACCTTTTGAAATAATTTTACTTTTTGTATTTTTTCCTAAATGAATCATCTTGGTTCCAGTGTCAGCTTTTTGATGATTATTTGTAATTGCGATTGAATAAAATTCTCCAATTGAGTTATCACCTTTTAAAATACAACTTGGATATTTCCAAGTAATTGCAGAACCTGTTTCTACTTGTGTCCATGAAATTTTTGAATTCTTGCCTTTACACAATCCTCTTTTAGTTACAAAATTATATATACCTCCTTTTCCATCTTTATCTCCAGGATACCAATTTTGTACTGTAGAATATTTAATCTCTGCATCTTCTAAAGCAATTAATTCGACATTAGCGGCATGTAACTGATTTTCATCTCTCATTGGTGCAGTGCATCCTTCTAAATAACTTACATAACTACCTTTATCAGCAATGATTAAAGTTCTTTCGAACTGACCAGTATCAGATGCATTAATTCTAAAATAAGTTGACAGTTCCATTGGACATTTCACATTTGGTGGTATGTAAACAAATGATCCATCAGTGAAAACTGCTGAATTTAATGTTGCAAAGAAGTGATCAGTAATTGGTATAACTGAACCTAAATATTTTCTAACTAAATCTGGATATTTTTGTATTGCTTCAGAAATAGAACAAAAAATAATTCCTTTTTCTGTTAGAGTGTCTTTAAAAGTTGTGGCTACAGATACAGAGTCAAATACTGCATCGACTGCAATTCCATTTAGTCTTTTTTGTTCTTGCAAAGGTATTCCCAATTTTTTATAGGTTTCTAACAATTTTGGATCTAAATCTTCTAAATTTTTTGGCTTTTCTTTAAAACTTTTAGGAGCAGAATAATAATATAAATCTTGATAATCTATTTTTGGATATTTTGGCTTTTGCCAATCAGGTTCTTTCAATACTTTTAATCTTTCAAAAGCTTTTAATCTCCATTGAAGTAGCCAGTCAGGCTCTTTTTTTATATTTGATATAAATCTTATAACTTCTTCGTTTAAACCTTTGGGAGCTTTAAAACTTTCAATATCAGTTGAAAAACCATATTTATAATCTTTTAAATTTTCTATTTGTTTATCTCTCATTACAATCTATTTTCTGTTTTATTTATAAGGTCTCCAAGATTTTTTTCTTGAAAAAATATGTTAATATGTGTTTCTAATTCATCCCATAAATTGTGAGTTATGCATTTAGCAGATTTTCCGTTGCATCCTTTTTTTGAATGCTTTTGACAACCAATAGTTTTTACCTTTTCTTCGACTGCAGAAAGGATATCTGAAATTTTAATATCACTGGGAGTTTTATTTAGAGTGTATCCACCTTTTTTACCTCTGATACTTTTTACGATTTCATTTTTTTTTAATTTTAAAAATAATTGTTCCAAATAAACTAAGGATATCCCTTGTCTTATAGATATGTCCCTCAGTGATATTGGCACGTTATTTTTAAATCTGGCTATGTCAGCTAATGCCATCACAGCGTATCTGCTTTTGGTTGATAATTTCATATTTTCCGCAATTCACGGGCTTTATATATACCTGACTAATTTAGTCAAGATTGAGAATATTTAAAATGCTTGCATTTTGTCGCTTAATTTTGATAGAAAAATGTAATTTTTTTTTGAGACTGATAATCAATGCCATCTACAGATACAAAAATTTCAGAAATCTTTATTCCAGGTCCAGCTGGTAGATTGGAAGCAAAGTATTTTAAAAGTAAAAAAAATACTTCCCCTATTGCTTTAGTGCTCCACCCACACCCTCAATATGGAGGAACAATGAATAACAAAGTTGTTGTAGATACTTTTCAAACTTTTGTAGATAATAATTTTTCAGTTTGTAGGTTAAATTTCAGAGGTGTTGGAAAAAGTGATGGCGAATTTGATAATGGCCAGGGTGAACTTGCGGACGCTGCAGCAGCTTTAGATTGGCTAGAGAGAGAAAATTTCGATAACTCACAATGTTGGATTTCAGGTTTTTCTTTTGGCTCTTTAATTGCAATGCAATTGTTAATGAGAAGACCAGAAATAAATAGATTTATTGCTATATCACCTCAACCAAATGTATACGATTTTTCATTTTTATCCCCATGCCCAACTTCTGGTCTTGTAATACATGGAAAGAAAGATGAACTGGTTCCATTTGAGGATATAAATGAATTAAATAAAAGATTGAGTGCTCAAAAAGGAATTAAAGTTGAGTTTGATATTGTATTAGAAGCCAATCATTTTTTTTCAAAAGCTGATGAACCTTTAATCAACAGTCTTAATAAATACATAAAAAAAGAAACTGCTTTATATTAATAATTTATTTTAATTTCACCACCAGTAACAGGATTTAAAACATTGGTCGTGTTAGGATAACTAATTATTTTTTTAAGGTATGATCTAATTGATAAATATGCAAATGCTTGAGACTCTATAAAATCACCATCTATATTAAATTCATCAATTAATTTAATTTTAAATTTCAATAATTTCCTTATGTGATTAACTAATGTTAAATTTTTCCTACCTCCGCCACATAAAATAATTTCTACTTCATTATCAAAAATTTTTTTTATATTTTGTGAAATTGATAATGCTGTAAAATATGTTAATGTAGCAACAGCATCTTCAAATTCTAAACCTTTAACAAAACTAAAATCGAACTCATTTCTATCAAAAGAATGCTTTTGCTGTACATTATAAAACTCATGTTCATAAAATTGATTAATTATATCTTTATTTATGTTTCCAGATGACGCTATATCTCCATTTTTATCGTAATCTATTCCTTTTGTTTTTTTTAAGTACTCATCCATTAAAACATTTCCTGGACCAATATCTTTTGCAGTTAAAGTATCATTAAAATAATAAGTATAATTTGATATGCCTCCGATATTTAAAATTAATGTAGGATTATTTATCTTAAATTTATTTATTAAAAGTTTATGATAAACGGGAGTTAACGGAGCACCTTCTCCATTATTTTTAATATCATTTGCTCTAAAGTTATAAATTACTTTTTCTTTTAATTCTTGAGAGAGTAAATTTGCATCTCCCATTTGTATAGAATATCCATCTTTAGGTTTATGAATTATCGTTTGTCCATGAAAGCCAATTAATTGAATATTTAGCTTATTTTCACTAATAATTTTCTTTGATATTTTTGAATGATAGAGAGTTAGATCTCTTTCTAAAGATTTATAAGTACTTATATTTTCCTCTATATCTGCTCTATCATTTATATTTAAAATAAAAGAAGAAAGTTTTTTTCTAAATTTGTCAGGAAAATTGAAGTACTTATTATCTATAATGTCTAAATTATTTTCACCATCTGATTTGATAATACTTGCATCAATTCCATCAAGAGATGTACCACTCATTAAACCTAGTGCTATAAAAGAATTATCCATTATTGATTATTATTTTTATTTAAATATGTATATTAAAAATACCATTTATGAATGAATTTTTAAAAGAATTTAAAGACAGAGGATATTTTTATCAATGCACAGACGAAAAAGCTCTTTCAAAAAAGCTGAATGAAGAGAGTATAAAAGGATATATAGGCTTTGATTGCACTGCTCAAAGTTTACACGTAGGTAGCTTGCTTCAAATCATGTGCTTAAGATTAATGCAAAAACATGGACATAAACCAATTGTTTTACTTGGCGGTGGCACCACTAGAATAGGAGATCCATCTGGAAAAGATAAAACAAGAAAAATTTTAGAAGAAAATGAAATAGAAAAAAATATTAAAAGTATAGAGAACATACTAAAAAGATTTTTAGAGACAAAAGATGAAAAAGTTGCTCCAATTTTTGTTAACAACTACACTTGGCTAAAAAATATAAATTATATCTCTTTTTTAAGAGATATAGGAAAACATTTTACTATAAATAAAATGTTAAGTTTTGATAGTGTTAAGTTAAGGTTAGAGAGAGAACAATCATTAAGTTATATGGAATTTAATTATATGATTTTGCAAGCTTACGATTTTCTAGAATTAAATAAAAAAGAGAACTGTTTGCTCCAAATTGGAGGGTCAGATCAATGGGGCAATATTGTTAACGGAGTTGAACTCATTAAAAGATATTCATCTAACGAAGTTTATGGTTTAACAACGGAACTTATAACTTTAGCATCAGGTGCTAAGATGGGTAAAACTGAAAGTGGTGCTATTTGGTTAGATAAAAAATTATTTTCGGTTTTCGATTATTGGCAATTTTGGAGAAATATCGATGATAAAGATGTATTAAAATTTCTTAAAATGTTTACAGATTTAAATTTAAACGAGATTGAAAATATAAGCACTCAAGACATAAATAAACAAAAAATTATTTTAGCGAACGAGGCTACATCAATTCTTCATGGAGCTAAAGAGGCTGCTGAAGCGGAAAAAATAGCAAAAAATTCTTTTTCGGAAAATTCATCAGGAGAAAATTTGCCAAATACAAAGATAGATATCTCTAATATTGGTAATGATGTAGTTAATTTAGTCTCAATTATTGATAAAAACTTATCTAAAAGCGAAATAAGAAGATTAATAAAATCCAATGGTATTAAGATTAACAATCAAATTATTTCAGATGATAAATTCATAATTTCGAATGAACTTATAAAAAAAAATAATTTTATTAAGCTTTCAATCGGTAAGAAAAAACATTACAAAATAGTAATTTAATTAGAAATTTTCTCCAAAGTTCTAGTAATAAACCTTGGAGTTAAAGTTTTTATTGGATTGACAGAAGTTTTAAGTTTTTTAGGTGGGCCTTTAATTTTAAAGCTTACTCCAAATACTCCTTCACCAATTTTTTTGCCAACTAAAATATTACCTAACATTGGAATTTTAGAAATTGTTTTATTTATGGTTGTTGCAGGTACAAGTGTTCCTCTCAAACTGGTTAATTCATCTTTTACAATGTAACCTTCCATCATTAAAGAAATAGCTGGTCCGATGGCATACATTTCTTTAATTTTTGTGGTATTTCCCAACTTCTCATAATCCATTTCAAAGTCTGTAAAACGAATTCCTTCACCAGTTAAAATATCAGCAATCCCTTGTAAAGACGCTAAAGTTAACAGTTTAGCAAGAAGTGGTACTTCTTGCACTTTAAAATCATTGATTTTTAAGTTTGAATTGATTTTTTTTTCATATTCTGAAGATTCAAAATATAATTTACCTTCTTTAAAACCCTTTATAAATTTGAAATTTTTAATGAAAGGTTCTGGTTCTTCGATTTCTAAATTAGTAATTTTTTGTTTTTTATCATTAGTAAAAATGCTTAAGGCAAATTTTCTATTATTATCTAATTTTGCATTTATATTTGAACTGAAAACTTTGTTATTCTTTAATTGTATATCACCTTTAACATTTGATAAATAAGAAAAGCTATCAACAAAATATTTTCCAATATCTAAATAAATATAAGTATTCAAATTTTTAAAAATTGAAAAAATCGATTTAGAGGAATTATCTAATAAATTTTTTAT
>CACKTH010000014.1 GCA_902603045.1 uncultured Pelagibacteraceae bacterium
TGGTCAAAAAGGAGTTTAACGGATACTAACAAAACTTTATGGGGTAGCTATTTGATTGAATACAAAGGAAAAAAAATATTATTTTCATGTGATACTGGTGTTGGAAAAATATATAAAGAATTGGGAGATAAATACGGTCCAATTGAATTAACATTTATTAACATTGGCGCATATAATTTTTATCCTATGGCTTCAATTAAAGATTCTTCTGCTTACCACACTAACCCTGAAGAAGCCCTTGGACTTGCTAAAGATTTAAAAAGTAAAAAAGTAATTGGAATGCATTGGGGAACTTTTGTCTTATCACTTGAACCAATATTAGAGCCTCCTTTAAGGTTTAAGCAAAATGCAGAAAAATTTGGATTTAAAAAAGATGATGCAATTATTTTTAAAATTGGTGAGTTTAAATTATTTAAAGAACTTTTTGATACTAACTAGAGTTTTCCATCAACCACAATCCATCTTGATTTAAAAAATATAGTTTACCGTTTATAGGATGAATTTGTATGTCTCTGATTCTTCCAATTTTATCTTTAAATATTATTTCCTCTTTTACCTCTGATAAATCATTAAACTCTAATTTTCTTAAAGACTTATCTTTAAGAGAAGTGATTAATGCATGACCATTCCATTCTTTAAATTCATTCCCTTTGTAAATTGTGATTGCACTTGTGGCTATAGATGGAACCCAATATTGAATGGCTTTTGTAAAGCCAGGTTTCCATTTTGGCCCAATTGGTATACCTGAATAATTTGTGCCACCCCATCCAAGAATTTTCCAACCATAATTTTCACCTTTCTTTGCTTCACCAAACCAATCGCCTCCTTTTGCACCATGATTGCTCATATAAATTTTTCCATCAAAAGGTGATAAAGTTAAACCTTGAGGATTTCTTACACCAATTTGAAATATTTCAGGTAGCCAGTCTGATTTCCCCACAAAACGAGGATTGTCTTTTGGAATGCCTCCATCTAGATAAATTCTAATTATACTTCCTGGATGTTTATTTCCATCTTGAGCAATCATTCCCCCACCTCTTTCACCCGCAGAAGCAAATAAATGTTTGTCTTTAATTACTAGTCTTGAACCAAAATGATAAGGTGAGTCAATTGGTGGATTGGCTTGAAAAATATTTTTAAAATTTAATTTGTTTTTATTAAATTTTGCACGTGCAATTGAAGTACTGGTCTTCCAATTATTTCTATTTTCTGTGTATGATATGTAAATATAATCTTCATGATACAGAATATCCAATAATCCTCCCTGTCCATATTCTACAAAATTTAAGTTATGACCAATTTCATTTATCTCTTTTGTAGAAATATTAACAAATTTTATTTTGCCACCTTTCTCGGTAACAATCATTTCATTTTCATTAACGAAGGACGAACCCCAAGGTGCTTCTAATTCAATAATTTTATTAAAATTAAAATTTTTACTAAATGAATTAGTTGAGAATAGTATTAATGATAAAAGAAATAATAATTTCTTCACTTTATGAAAGTTTTGATCTTCCACCATCGACAGCAATAATTTGTCCTGTAACCCAAGAACTGTCTTCAGTTATTAAAAATTTTGCAAGCGATGCAGAGTCTTTGCCTTCTCCAAGTCTTTTTAATGGATGGGCTTTTGCTATACCATCAGCTAAAACTTTATTTTTAAGCATTGGCTCTGCTATTTTTGAATTAGTTAAACTTGGAGCAATGCAATTTACTCTTATATTAGGAGCGAACTCTGCTGCTAAAGAAACGGTTAATCCTTCAACAGCTGCTTTAGTTGAAGCTATAATTGAATGATTTGTAAAACCCCTTTGAGCAGCTACAGTTGAAAACAAAACAATCGATCCTTTATTTTTTTTTAAACTTTCTTGATAACCTTTAATTAAATTTACTGCAGGATATAAATTTAGTTTCATACATTTTGTAAAATCTTGTTCTGAAACCATTCTCAAAGGTTTTAAATTAATTGAACCTACACAATAAGCTATACCTTTGATATCATTTATTTCGGACTTAATCTTTTCAACAAAACCATTTTCTAAAACATCAGAGACTGTATATTTACAATTTAGTTTTTCAGACAAAGATTTTGTTCTTTCTTGATCCCTACCAACTAAATGTACTTCTTTGCCGGCTGCATATAACTGTTCGGCTAAATTAGATCCGATAGATCCTGTCGCACCTACTACTAAATATTTTTCTGACATAAATTTTTAAAGAGATATATATAGTTAATGAAATTATTTTTTCTACTTGGAAATCAGCTTTTCTCCGAGAAATATCTAGAAAAGTACAGAAAAGACCACTTTTTCTTCATGGCTGAGGATTATCAGCTGTGCACATACGAAAAGCACCATAAACAAAAGATATTATTATTTTTATCTTGCATGCGATCACACGCGGATAGACTAAAAAAAAATAAATTTAAATTAGAATATTCTTCGATCGAGGATAAATCGTTTAAGCTGGATTACACAGAAAAATTAAAAAAAATAATTAAAGCAAAGAAAATCAAAGAAATATCAAGTTTCGAAATTGAGGATAAGTTTTTTGAAAATAAAATTACCAATTTTTTAAAAAAAGAAAAAATTAAATGGAATATTATTCAAACACCAATGTTTTTGAATTCAAGAGAAAAATTTAAAGATTATTTATCAAAATCAAAAAAACCTTTTATGGCAGTTTTTTATAAAGAGACTAGAAGAGATTTGGATATACTCATGAAAAAAGATGGTAATCCAGAAGGAGGCAAATGGAGTTTTGATGAAGAAAATCGAAATAAACTTCCAAAAAATATATCTATACCCAAATTTCCTAAAATTACTGAGACTGTTCATACTAAAAAATTAAAAATTTTAATTGATAAAAATTTTAAAAGTCACCCAGGTAATACGAAAGACTTTTGGTTTGCTACGGAATATGATGATGTAATTAAATTATTAAATTTTTTTATTAAAGAGAAATCAAATTTATTTGGGGATTATGAAGATGCAGTTGATCAGAAAGACAATATATTATTTCATAGTGCTTTAAGTCCTTACATCAATTTAGGTCTTATCACTCCAGAATTTATAATTAAAAAAGTTTTAGATTTTCATAACAAAAATAAAATAAGATTAAATTCCTTAGAGGGTTATATTCGTCAAGTAATCGGATGGAGAGAATTTATGAGGGGAATTTATCAAAGCTATTCAAAAGAAATGGAAACTAGAAATTTTTTTAAACAAAATAGAAAAATGAAAAACTCATGGTACGAAGGAACAACAGGATTACCACCTCTAGATTATGCTATTAAAAATGCAGTGAATTATGGTTGGTCACATCATATTGAAAGGTTGATGATTTTATCAAACATAATGAATTTATGTGAGGTAAAGCCAACATATGTTTACAAATGGTTTATGGAAATGTTTGTAGACTCCTCTGACTGGGTAATGGTCCCAAATGTTTATGGAATGGGGCTTTTTAGTGATGGAGGAATATTTGCAACAAAACCATATATTTGTGGCTCCGCTTATTTCATGAAAATGATGGATTTTAAAAAAGGAGAATGGTGCAATACCATGGATGGACTTTATTGGAGATTCATAAATAGAAATAGAGCCTTCTTCTTAAAAAATCCTAGACTATCTATGATGGTTAGAATTTTCGATAAAATGAAACCTGATAGAAAAAAATTAATTTTAGCTGAGGCAGAAAAATTTATTAAACAAAATACTGCATAGTGAGAAAAGAAAATTTACCCACAAAAATTTGCCCTGTATGTAAGAGACCTTTTACTTGGAGAAAAAAATGGAAATTAAACTGGGATAAAGTGAAATATTGTTCTAAAAAATGTTCAAAAAATAACTAATTAACAACAAGAGCAGCTTTTCTTTTTCTCTGGTTTTTTTTCCTCAATCATTTCTTCCTTAGCAGCTGATTGTTCAAGAATTTTTGCTGCTTCAGCTTCTTTCTCTTTTAATATTTTACTTTCAATGTACGCATAAAGGGAGTTGAAACCCAATTTTGAAGCCTTCTTCTCTTCGTAATTCCTTCTACCTTTAAGATTTTCAATAATTTTAAAAACTTGCGGGTTATTCATACTATTGTTATCTCATAATTTTGATAATTTACAATAGTTCTTTAAAAAAATTCTTTAATTATAGTTGGTATATACTTTTTGAAATTAAAAAAACCTTTATTGCAATATTTCCAAGAACTTCGGTCTAAATTACGATAAAGAAATTTTATATTATTTATTCCTTGAGAAGTTAGAAAATCTAAATTTTCTCCAACACAAGGATATAAAAAATAATTATTCTCAATTGTTTTAAGGTTACCAATATCAATAATTTCACAATCCAAAGATTTTTCATCCAACCTTCTTTTTTGATCTTGAATTAAATTAGTCTTAAATTTCAATGTTTTTTCACTAAGTTTAATATTTCTACTGTCGTTATTATTATTAACTAAATAAATCTTTTTAAATTTATGGTCTTTGAAATCAGTCAACTCAAAGGAAAGATTATTATCAAAAATAATTAAATTTTGCTCATCCAAACTTACTGGATTACCAAAATCTTTTAAGACAGCCTTGTATATTTTCTCGCTAAGTTTAGGTGGTGCATTTTCATTTAAATTAATGTTATTAAATCTGTTATTAGTAAATTTTTTTATATTCCATTCACTTGCCAAATAATGCTTACCTTGTGTTTGTATCCCAGCAACCCATCTCCATCCCAATGTATTAGATGCTGCATCTCCATCATAGAGATGCTTCATAAAAAATTCAGCTCCTAATTGCCAAGGTAAATTTAAAGTAAAAATCCAGATACTGGCAAACCACATTCTTGTATGATTATGAAGGTAATTAAATTCTTTTAATTCTTTAACCCATTCATTAAAACACTCTATATTTGTATCTCCATCAATGGCATTTAAATAATCTTTGTTATCTTTGTATTTTTCTCTTATAATTTTTAGTTCTATTATGTAATCTGTCCATACATTAGGTCTTAATTCTAACCATCCTTTCCAATAAGTACGCCACAAAACCTCCTGAATAAATTTTTCATTTTTAGAAAATGAAAATTTCTTTAAGGCTTTATCTATAACTTCTAACTCATTTAATATTCCATGAGATATATATGGAGAAATACAAGATATATTTGATCTTTTATCTGGACCAAAATCAAAATTTCTCAATCTTGAATATTCAGAAAGATTATTTTCAACAAAATTATCTAGTTTATTAGTGGCTTGCGTCCGACTTGGTTCAAAATTCATTATATTTTATTTTAATTTTTTCTTGTGAAAATTAATAAATCTTTCAACATTTGATTTAATAAAAGTTTTATTTTCCTCAAATGAAACTTTTTTCATAGAATAAGCTGAACTTTTAGTTATTCTTGAATGAATAATAACATTCCCTTTATATAACCTCAATTTAACTGATCCATTAACTTTACTTCTCTTAAGATCTACAATTCTTTGTAATTTAAATCTCTCCTTAGAAAACCAATATCCATTGTAAATCAGTTCCGCATATCTAGGCATAATTTTTTCTTTCTTATGCATTGTATCTTTATCAAGTGTAACAGACTCTATAGCCCTATGAGCGTGCATTAATAAAGTTCCGCCTGGTGTTTCGTATACACCTCTTGATTTTATACCGATAAATCTATTTTCTACTAGATCAACTCTTCCAACAGCATTTTTTCCAGCTATGTCGTTTAATTTTCCAAGCAATTTAGATGGAGATAATTTTTTCCCATTCACTGCAATAGGATCTCCACTTTTAAAGTCTATTTTTACAATTGAAGATTTATTAGGTGCTTTTTCTGGAGATACCGTTCTTTGAAAGATAAAGTCAGGTGCAGAGTTTTTTGGATTTTCTAACAACTTTCCTTCTGTTGATGTATGAAAAATATTATCGTCTACTGAAAAAGGTGGCGCCCCTTTCTTGTCTTTAGGTATTTCAATTTTATTTTTTTTTGCATAATTAATTAGATCTGATCTAGATTTCAGCTTCCAAATTCTCCAAGGCGCAATAACTTTTATTTTAGGACCAAAATAATGATAACCTAACTCAAATCTTACTTGATCATTTCCTTTTCCTGTTGATCCATGAGACACAGCATAGGCATTAAATTTTTTAGCAATTCTAATTTGATCTTTGGCTATTAAAGGTCTAGCAATTGAGGTTCCAAGCAAATAAACACCTTCATATATTGCATGGCCCCTAATCATTGGATAAACATAATCTTTTACAAAAATATCTTTTAGATCTTGAATAATAATATTTTTTACGCCAAGTTTTTTTGCGTTTCTGAAAATTTTATTTCTATCTATTTCTTGACCAATGTCTGCAGTATAACAAATTACTTCTGCATCATAATTTTCCTGTAACCATTTTAATATGATTGATGTGTCCAAACCTCCAGAATAGGCAAGAACTATCTTTTTCTTTGATTTCATTATTTAACTGCAGCTTTTTTTAGCCGCGTTATATGCTTTAGTGAAGCCCATCAAAGAATAATGATCAATTGTTTGAGAACCAGATTTATTATATCCCGTAACCATTAATCTTGAGGCCTTTTTCATTCTGCTAACAACTTTTTTTTCAATTTTATTACTTGAAATCCATGCAAAATTATCTTGAGCTATGTCAAATTTATATTTTGATTTACCAGAGCTAGCTGTAATTGAATTTTGACTGTTGTATTCATAGCCTGAGGTTGTGCTTACTTCGTCTTTAATTTTTTCAGATGGTCTAAAAGTTACAAATAATCTTGCATCTCTATCATTTTTTTTAGGAGATTGAAGAACAGGTTTAGATTGAGCAAAACATACTTTACTATCCCCATTAGTAACAACAATTGCATCCCATTCTTTAAATGTTCCTATTTTATTTAATTCTTCTGAATAAGAAGTTGATCCTAATAAGAGAATAAAAAAAATTATTTTAAAAATTATGGACATGGATTTGGATATTTTTTTTGGATTTCATTAATTTCATTAATTATTTCTTTATCAAGATTCACTTTTACACTTTCTATATTTGTTTTCAACTGCTCCATTGTTGTTGCACCAATAATAACGCTAGACATGAAATCCTGTATCTCACAAAATTTTATACACATTTGACTCATATCAATGTTATATTTTTCACTAATATTAAAATACTCATCAACAGCTTCGTTAGTATTTGGTTTTCGATATCTTGTCCAAAAATCCCAATTTCTTTCCATCCGAGATCCTTTTGGAAATTGCTTATTTCTATATTTACCACTTAAAAAACCACTGGCTAAAGGAGAATAAGATAAACAGCCAATATTTTCTCTTATAGACACCTCAGCTAATCCAACTTCATATGACCTATTTAATAAACTATAGGGATTTTGTATGGACATCATTCTTGGCAAACTCTTTTGCTTTGAGAGTTTGAGATAATTCATAACACCCCAAGGAGTTTCATTAGATAAACCTACATGTCTAATTTTACCTTGCTCAATATACTTTTGTAATTCAACCAACACGTCTTCGAATTTATTCCATTCATTTTCTTTATGCACATAACCAAGTCTTCCAAAATTGTTTACATTTCTTTCTGGCCAATGAAGCTGATATAAATCTATATAATCAGTTTTAAGTCTTTTAAGACTGTTATGAAGTGCAGTTTCGAGATTCTTCCCTACAAAACTATTTTCACCATTTCTAATATAATCTCTTGCAGGACCACAAACTTTAGTTGCAAGTATCACATCTTTTCTTTTTTTTGTTTTTTCAAACCAATTTCCAATGATCGTCTCTGTATGACCAAAAGTTTCAGCTTTAGGAGGTACTGCATAAAGTTCTGCTGTATCCCAAAAATTAACCCCATTTTCTAGTGAGAAATCCATTTGTTCGAAGGCCTCTTCTTGGCTATTTTGTTCACCCCAAGTCATGGTGCCGAGACAAATTGTGCTGATATCTATATCAGTTGTTCCTAATTTTTTATAATTCATTAAATATTAAGTATTTGTTACGTATATTTTGACTGCTTGAAAAATTTAAAATTTATTACTATATATTTAATTATGGAATTCAATAGAGACAATATCTTAAATAGATCAACGACAGCAAAAAAAGCTGTTGTGATGGATGAAGGCCTTAGAGCCTACATGCTTAAAGTTTACAACTACATGGCAACTGGAGTTTTGCTAACGGGAATCATTGCATTGCTATCTTTTAAAATGTCAGTAGTTACAGATGCAAGTGGATCAATAGTTGCTTTAACTGAGTTCGGAAATGCAATTTATCTATCAGGATTGAAATGGGTGGTTATGTTAGCTCCTCTCGGAATTGTTTTTTATATGAGTTTTGGGATAAATAAAATGAGTTCTTCAAAAGCTCAAACTACTTTTTGGATTTTTGCAGCCTTGATGGGTTTATCACTATCATCAATTTTATTAGTTTATACAGGACTTAGTGTGACGAGAGTATTTTTCATATCTTCAGCAACATTTGGAGCTATGAGTATATATGGTTACACAACTAAAAGAGACCTCACAAAATTTGGATCATTCTTAATGATGGGTTTGATCGGTATTATAATCGCATCTTTAGTAAATATTTTCTTAAAATCTTCAATGATGTACTTTGCTATTTCAATCATTGGAGTTCTTATATTTGTTGGATTAACTGCATACGATACACAAAAAATTAAAAATATGTACGCAGCATCAGATTCAGGTGAAGTAATTGGCAAGAAAGCTGTTATGGGAGCTTTAACATTATACTTAGATTTTATAAATTTATTTATAATGCTTTTAAGATTGTTTGGTCAAAGAAGATAATCAAAAACTATAGTTTTTTCCAATTTGTTTTTTTTAGAAGTATTTCTAAATCATAAGCATTATTTAAAATTTTACCATTTCTATCAGTTATTAAATATTTCAAATTCTTATTAGAAGGTTTAAAATTTTTACTAATGTTGTATATAGCTTTTTCTGCTGCATTTTTAAAAATACTAAAACTTACTCTTTTACTTGATATTGAGAGGCCATAGTCTTTCCAAGATCCTTCAGATACCATTTTAGCATATAGGTCTAGTATAATTTTTAGTTCTTTTTTTTCAAAAAAATATCTTTGGTTTTGTTCTTTATTTGAATTATTTATTACTAATTTTAAATTACTCATTTAATTTGTGTTTATTAATCAACCCAACTTGTGATGCTGTAAAGATGAATGTAATTGGTAGCATTCCCCAAACTTTAAAGTTAACCCAAAATTCTTCTGTTTGAGTTCTCCAAACAATTTCATTTAATATAGCTAAAAAAATAAAAAAATAAGTCCATCTGTTATTCAAAATTTTCCAACCTTCATCAGACATTGGCAGTGTTTTTCCAAGTATTAATTTTAAAACTGGTTCATTGGTGAAGTATTTTCCAAAGAATAAAGCTAAGGCAAATAAAATATTTATAATAGTGGGTTTCATATAAATAAAAATTGGATTATCAAAATAAATTGTTAAACCTCCAAATAGAGTAATTAAAATTCCTCCTAACAAAGGAACCATCGGAACTTTTTTTTCCAGTATCCAAACCAAGAGAACAGAAATTATTGTTGCGACAATTAGAGGTGGTATTGCAACTTTTAAATTTTTATCACTGTTATAATAAAAGAAGAAAAAAATAGCTAAAGGCCCAACGTCTGTAATGAATTTTAGAAGTGATTTATTCACTGCTACATATTAACAGATTAATAAAACATTTATATTTTTTTTATTGATTTTTTTCATCAAATATCCATATTTAATACCGTGAGCACTCAAAAAGCTAAATTTTCAATTGGAGACGTTGTAAAGCATAGACACTTCGATTTTAGAGGTGTGATTTACGATGTTGACTTTGAATTTAATAACTCAGAAGAGTGGTATCAATCGATTCCAAAAAACGTGAGACCTAGAAAGGATCAGCCATTTTATCATTTACTAGCAGAGAATGACGAAATTACTTACGAGGCTTATGTGTCTGAGCAAAATCTATTATTTGATGACTCTGAAGAGCCTATTAAACACCCTCTAATTAATGAAATTTTTTCAGGTAAGCGTGGATCAAGCTACTTCAAGCCTTCAAATTAACTAATAGCCAATATTTAAACACAATTGTCCCAAATCTCTGTCATATCTGTTTGTTATAAAATATTTAATTCTGATCAAGAGTACTGTTTTTCCTCTATCTCCCTCTGTATTCTTGGTCAGAAAATTTTGAACAATTTTAATCTAAAATTTATGTGTTATAAAAAATTATGATTAATTATTTCAATCCAAATAATACTTTAAAGATAATTAATAAAATACAAAAGTTTGTATTTGCGCTATTTATAATTGTATTGTTACTTGGATTAGTTGAAGCTTTAGTTCTTTCTCCCGAGGATTATAAGCAGAGTGACTCAGTTAGGATTATGTATGTCCATGTTCCATCAGCTTGGATATCACTCGGAATATTTTCATTTATTTCCATTCTTTCTTTTGGAGTTTTTGTTTTTAAAAATAAAAATTTCTCTTTAATAACAAAAAGTTTAGCACCTTCTGGTTTTGTTTTTAGCATAATCGCTTTAGTTACAGGATCAATTTGGGGAAAACCAACCTGGGGAACTTGGTGGGCTTGGGATGCAAGAATAACTTCAATGCTCTTACTTTCAATTTTTTATTTATTGTTCATTACTTCTTGGAAGATTACGACAGACGCTAGTAAAGCAGAAAAAGTTAGCTCAATAATAGCAATTATTGGTCTTATAAATATTCCAGTTATAAAATTTTCAGTAGAATGGTGGAATACTTTACACCAACCTGCGTCAGTAAAAATTTTGGAAGAAACAACAATTCATTCTTCAATGTTGACACCATTAGCTATAATGACTGCGGCATTTGCTCTATTTTCACTTTTGATATTTTTAATGAAATATAATACAGAACTGTTAAAGATTAAAAATAAAGGTCTTAATAGATTATGATTAGTGAACTACTAAATATGAATGGATACGGTGTATACGTTTGGTCATCATTTATATTTACTCTATTTTCTTTTAGCTTCTTGTACGCGGTAGTAAAATTAAATTTAATTAAAGAGAAAAAGAAATTTGAGGAAAATTATAAATCACTAGATGAAAAGAAACTTGCATCAGTAGCTAAGCAAAAAACGTACAGAGAGATATTAGCAAACACTTCCACATCTAAAGTTTAACTAAAATTCACATGTACGGAAAAAAAGTTAAATTTAGAGCTCTTTTTATTTTTTTAATTTTAATTTCATTAATTCTCACAATTTTTTTGGTGGTTAAATCTCTTGAGGAAAACGTAGTCTATTTTAAGTCTCCAACAGACATTAAAAATCTTAATGAAATCAAAAATGCTCAAAAGATAAGAGTTGGTGGAATGGTGAAAAAAAATTCTATTAAAATAAGCGATAAAGAAATTTTTTTCGTAATTACGGATTTCAAAAATGAATTATTAGTCAACTTTAACGGATCGGTACCCAATCTGTTTGAAGAGGGTAAGGGTGTAGTTGCTGAAGGTTTCTTAAAGGATAAAAGTTTTCTAAATGCTGACAAGATTTTAGCAAAACATGATGAAAATTATATGCCTCCTGAAGTCAGCGAAGCTATGAAAAATAATTAATTTGTATGTCTAATTATTTAGGAAATTATTCTTTATATATTGCTTTAATTGCATCTGTTTATTTAATTTTTAAGTCATACTTGGATGCAAATTCTGAAAATAAATATTTAGATAAAAACTTTATTTTAATTACTTCAATACAAACTATAATGATTACAGTAAGTTTTTTTAGTCTAGTTGCAGCTTTTGTAATTTCAGATTTTAGTAATGAAACTGTTTTTAACAATTCTCATACTTTAAAACCCTTATTTTATAAAGTTTCAGGTACTTGGGGAAATCATGAGGGAAGTTTATTATTGTGGTTATTAGTTCTTTCAATTTTTCTATTTATTTTTTTATTAAATTCAAGATCACAAGATGCTAAATACAAACTTCTAACGATACTATTTCAACAAATTATTATTTCAGGTTTTCTAGTTTTTATTTTATTAACTTCCAACCCATTCAAAACGCTATATCCAATTCCTAGCGAGGGATTAGGTTTGAACCCTATTTTACAAGACCCTGCTTTAGCTATTCATCCTCCAATTTTATATTTAGGTTATGTTGGAACATCTATTATCTTTTCAGCTTCACTTGCCGCAATGATTAGTGGAAATATTGGAGATAACTGGGCAAGACATATTAAAAAGTGGGTTTTGCTATCTTGGGTATTTTTAACAATCGGTATTTTGCTAGGATCTATATGGGCATATTATGAGCTGGGCTGGGGAGGTTTTTGGTTTTGGGATCCTGTAGAAAATGTTTCATTAATGCCTTGGTTTTGCTTAACAGCGCTACTGCATACTGTAATTGTATTACAGAAAAGAAATTCGTTTAAAGAGTGGACTATTATTTTGTCAATTACAACTTTCTCACTGAGTATGAGCGGCACTTTTCTTGTTAGGTCTGGAATTTTAAATTCAATTCACACTTTTGCAAACGATCCATCAAGAGGGCTATATATATTAAGTTTTCTCTTTATCCTAATTTTGATGTCTATATTAATTTTCTTTTTTAATCAGAATAAAATATCAAACACAGCCAAAGAGAATTTTATTTTAAGTAAAGAGACTGCAATATTAGTGAATAACTGGTTTATGATGTTTTTTTTATCTGTTGTTCTTGTTGGTACAATTTATCCAATTTTTCTTGAAGTTTTAAATGGTTCAAAAATTTCTGTTGGTCCACCTTTTTATCATAATCTTTTAATACCCTTCTTAATTCCTTTTTTAATATTCATGAGCTTTGGCCCAAGTTTGAAATGGATTAAAGATAAATTAAAAAAGTTTAACTATAATATTTTAATTATTTTTTTAGTTTCACTACTTATTTCATATGTCATTATAACGAAAACCGAAAAATCGTTTCTGTTGTCTATTCCTCTGATAGTTTTGAGCATCTATCTTTTATTAGTAACAATTAAGGATTTTTTTGTTAGTAAATCCTCGATTAGCCAAAAAATTTCACATTTTGGTTTTAGTTTATTAATTACTAGTATCTTATTGAATGGCCTTTTTTCTAATGAATTCAATTCAAATATGAAAGTAGGAGATGAAAGAATATTCAATGAAAAAGTTGTAAAATTAAAAGAAGTTAATGTTACAGATGTGGACAATTATAAATCTCTTAAAGCTAGTTTTGAAGTTACAAATAAAAATTCCTCTTTTGCTTTATACCCAGAAGTTCGAATTTACCAACAGCCTTTAACTATTACGAGTGAAGCGGATATTAAGACAACATTATTTTCAGATAATTTTTTAGTATTTAATATTTTAAAAGACGATGGTTATTATAATGTAAGATATCAATATAAACCCTTAATGATTTGGATATGGATCTCAACTATATTTATTGGTTTTGGTGGTTTATTAAGTGTCATTAGAAAAAATGAGCAAAAATATTAAATTTTTAGGATTACTACTAACATTAATAATAATTTTTATAATCTTGCTCAAGGGATTGAACGTATCGAAAGATTACTCTAACGAGAAATTAAAAAGTAAAATAGATTTTTCACTTAATGCAAAAAAACTATTTTCTGATGAAATAATTAATATTTCAGACTTATTTGATAAAAATAGTCCTTCTGTAGTAAATATTTGGGCATCTTGGTGTGCACCATGTAGAGAAGAGCATCAGTTTTTAATGAAATTAAAAGATATGAACATAAATATAATTGGAATTAATTATAAAGACAGTCCAAAAAATGCGAAAAATTTTTTAAGCTCACTTGGAAATCCTTATTCAGAAGTTATTACCGATAATGATGGAACAAAATCAATAGAATTTGGGGCTATTGGTGTTCCTGAAACTTTTATTATAAGTGGTAAAACAAATGAGATAATAAAAAAGTATATTGGTCCATTGACAAGCGAAAATTTAATAGAAATAAAAAATTTATTAGAAAAAAATGCTTAAAATTTTAAAATTAATATTGCTGCTATATTTTAGTTTTAATTTTTCCTATGCTAACGAAATAAATACCAAAGTAGATCAAATTACAAAAAACTTAAGGTGTTTGATATGCCAAGGTCAATCAGTTTATGACTCTCAGTCAGATTTTGCTTTAAGCATGAAGCTTGTTGTGAAAAATAAAATTGAGGAAGGGGAAGAACAAGAAGAGATATATAATTATTTAAAAAATAAATATGGAGAATGGATAGTTTATGATCCAGAATTAAATAAGAATACTTTTTTACTTTGGTTATTACCTTTGATTTTATTTGTTTTTGGCGGTCTTTTAATTATTAGAAAAGTATCTATAAAGTAATATAAATTAATTATGAAAAATCTACTTATAGTACTAATATTTTTTGTATTTAAAAGTCTTCTAGCCCATGCAGATGAGAAAACAAAATATTCAAAAAATTCCTTAGATAAAGAAGTTTATTATAAAATTGGTATATTCGATTATAAACATCCAACGGATATGTTGGCTGTTAATAGAAAAGTTGTACATAACAAACAAACAGATCTACCTTACATTGGGGCTGTTAATAAAATATATGATTTGATTATAATGGGTGATAAAAATAATTTTTACAGTTATAAAGACAACGGTGATGATAGAGACGAGTATGCAATATACATTTCAACAGGTTATCAAACAACTTTTGATTTATCTAACAATATTAATATTTCTCCAAGCTTTAGCGTAGGATTATATGGAGAAATGGATCAGGGTAAAAATATGGGTTTCCCATTAAATTTTAAAAGTGAACTTGAATTTAATTATTTAAGTAAAAACGATTTTATATATGGATTTACCTATAATCATATCTCAAATGCAGACATTGGATATAAAAATCCAGGTTCAGATAGTTTTCTATTTAGTGTAAGAAAACAAAAGTAAATAATTTATGAATTTAAAAGATTGTCACAATTTTTACGATTTTAGGAAACTTGCAAAAAAAAAACTTCCTTCACCAATATTTCACTATATTGATGGTGCTGCAGATGATGAAATAACTTATGCAAGAAATAGTAGTGCATTTAATGATGTTGACTTAGTTCCAAATGTTTTAAGAGGCGTTGAAAATGTGGATTTATCGACAACTATTTTTGGAAAAAAACTAGATTTACCTTTTTATTGTTCCCCAACAGCTTTGCAGAGGCTATTTCACTACGAAGGAGAAAGAGCAGTTGGAAAAGCTGCAAAGAAGTTTAATACGATGTTTGGTGTTTCGGCATTGGCTACAGTTAGTGTTGAGGAAATTTCATCTTTAATAGACACACCAAAAATGTTTCAATTTTATTTCCATAAAGACAGAGGATTAAATGACTCTTGTTTAGAAAGAGCAAAAGCAGCAAAATTTGATGTGATGGCTTTAACTGTTGATACGATAACAGGAGGAAATCGTGAAAGAGATTTAAGAACTGGATTTACATCACCTCCAAAATTAACACTTTCGAGTTTGTTTAGTTTTGCCACAAAACCAATGTGGGGAATAAATTATTTAACCAAAGGAAAATTTGAACTACCACATCTACAAGATTTCGTTAAAGAAGGAACTGACACAAATACTTCAATTGGTAATTATTTTTCTACTATGTTGGATCAATCTATGAACTGGGACGATGCTGAAAAATTGTGCTCTCAGTGGGGCGGCCATTTTGCTCTTAAGGGAGTAATGAGTGTTGAAGATGCTAAAAGAGCAGTTGATATTGGATGCACTGGTATAATGGTATCAAATCATGGAGGAAGACAGCTTGATGGATCTAGATCACCTTTCGATCAATTAGCTGAAATTGTTGATGCAGTTGGTGATAAGTTGGATGTAATTTGTGAAGGTGGATTTCAAAGAGGAACTCATATGTTAAAAGCTTTATCCATGGGCGCAAAAGCATGTGCTGGTGGAAGATTATATCTTTATGCTTTAGCTGCAGCAGGTCAAGAAGGTGTTGAGAGAGCACTTAACTTATATAAAACTGAATTAGTAAGAGACATGAAACTAATGGGATGCACAAAGATCAGCGACCTTAATCGAAATAATTTAAGATTCCGAAATGCATGAGCTTGAAAAGTTGTTACAATTTTGAGGATTTTAGAAAGTTAGCCAAAAAAAAATTACCAGCTCCTATTTTTCATTACATTGACGGTGGTGCAGACGATGAAACCACTTTAAAAAGAAATACAAACTCATTTGATGATTGTGACTTAATCCCTAATATTCTTAGAAGCGTAGGAGAACCAGATTTATCAACCAAAGTATTTGGTAGAAAAATAGATATGCCAATTTTTTTATCTCCTACTGCTATGCAAAGTTTATATCATCCTGATGGAGATAAAGCTTCAGCTAAAGCTGCAGAAAAATTTGGTACAATGTATAGCATGTCGACAATGGCATCATTTTCAATTGAAGAAATTGCTAACATATCAAGTGGACCAAAATTATTTCAACTTTATATTCACAAAGATAAATCATTTACTGATGATTTAATTGATAGGTGTAGAAGAGCAAATTTTGATGGTTTGTGCTTAACGGTTGATACTTTGGTTGCGGGAAATAGAGAGAGAGATCACAGAACTGGTTTTACAACTCCTCCTAAATTTACTTTAGAAAGTATAATGAATTTCGCGATGAGACCAGGATGGTTATTTAGATATTTCACGAATAAGAAATTTGAACTCGCAAATATTAAACACAAAACTGATAAAGGAACCAGTATAACAAAATCAGTTATAGATTACGTTAATGAACAGTACGACCCTAATATGAATTGGGATGATGCAGAATACTGTATAAAAAAATGGGACGGACCTTTTGCATTGAAGGGTGTTATGTCTGTAGAGGATGCAAAGAGAGCAGTTGATATTGGTTGTACAGCAATAATAATATCTAATCATGGAGGAAGACAACTTGATGGCTCTAGAACTCCATTTGATCAACTAAAGGCTATTTCAGATGCTGTGGGTGATAAGGTTGAGATAATTTTAGATGGAGGTGTTAGACGGGGAACTCATGTTCTAAAGGCTTTAGCTGCAGGCGCAACTGCTTGTAGTTTTGGTAAAGCTTTTTTGTTCAGTTTAGGAGCGGGTGGACAGCAAGGAGTAGAGAGACTGCTTCAAAATATGCACGATGAAATTAGAAGAAATATGATCCTTATGGGCTGCAAAAGTATAAAAGAGTTAGATAGATCAAAGATAATTTACCGTAATTAAATATTTTTTATAAATAATTTTTATTATTATTTTAGCTTTAAATAAATAGACATGAAGTTGCTTTTCAGTTATTTTGTCGACGAAAAATTATGATTGAACTATCAAAAGCATTAGACCGTTTAGGAACTGAAAGTGCATTTTCTGTTTTAGCAGAGGCAAAAAAATTAGAAGCACAAGGAAAACCTATGATCCATTTAGGCTTAGGTCAGCCTGATTTTAAAACTCCGAAACATGTAGTCGAAGCTGCAAAAAAAGCACTAGATGATGGACATCACGGTTATGTTTTATCAAATGGAATTCCAGAATGTAGAGAAGCTGTAGCAAGATGGGTAAAGAGACTTTACAGTGCAGATATTGATCCAAATAGAGTTTTAATAATGCCAGGTGGTAAACCTACAATGTATTATGCAATCACTTGTTTTGGTGAACCGGGTGCTGAAATAATTCATCCAACCCCAGCCTTTCCTATTTATGAATCAATGATTAACTACTCTGGAGCAAAAGCTGTTCCATATGACTTAACTGAGGATAAAGATTTAAAATTTGATCCAGATAAACTATTATCTTTAATAACTGATAAAACTAGACTTTTAATTCTAATAAATCCAAACAACCCAACTGGAAGTTTTGTTGAAAAACCCGCGATAGATTACTTAGCAAAAGAATTAGAAAAACATCCTCACGTAACAATTTTAAGTGATGAAATTTATAGTAGACAAGTTTTTGATTATAAAGAAATGCCAACTTTTTTTAATTACCCAAACTTACGAGATAGATTAATTGTTCTTGAGGGATGGAGTAAAGCATATTCTATGACTGGATGGAGACTTGGATGGAGTTTTTGGCCAGAACATTTAGTTGAGCATGTAAACAAACTTTTGATTAATAGTGTATCATGTGTAAATGCTGCAGCTCAATATGCAGGTATTGCTGCATTAGATGGTCCAGAGGACTCAATCAAAGATATGCTTGATAAGTTTACATTAAGAAGAAATTTAATTCATAAAGGATTAAATGATTTACCAGGAGTTGAGTGTAGTTTGCCGGGAGGAGCTTTTTATGCTTTTCCAAATATAAAAGGTACTGGCATGAATGGATCTGAGTTTTGCAAAAAAGCAATGCATGAAGCAGGTGTCGCAATTGTGCCAGGGACTGCATTTGGAAAAACTTGTAATGATTATGTCAGATTTAGTTTTGCAGCATCAAGAGATAATATAATGCAAGCCTTGGAAAACATAGGCAAGATGCTATCTAAATAAACTGTATTTTTTATAAATTCTTTTGTATTATTAATTAATGAATGAAACTGTCCAAACAGAATTAAAAAAGATTTTTAACGGAAGATTTTCAACATCTGAGTCTACTAGATTAAATTATGCTAGAGGTGAGGATACATACAATCCTATTTTGTCAAAAGCAGTGGTTTTTCCAGAGACAAATGAGGAAGTTTCTCAGATTCTAAAAATATGTAACGAACACAAAATTCCAGTTGTTCCTTTTGGAACTGGTACTTCTTTAGAGGGCCATGTAGTTGGTAATCAAAATGGAATTACAATTTCATTAGAGAAAATGAATAAAGTAATAAGTGTAAATGCTGAGGATTTTGATTGTAGGGTTCAAGCAAATGTAACAAGAAAACAATTAAACCAATATTTAAGAGAAGACGGTGTATTCTTCCCAATAGATCCAGGTGCCGATGCTGCTTTAGGTGGAATGGCATCTACATCTGCTTCAGGAACTATGGCTGTTAAATATGGAACAATGAGAACTGTAGTTT
>CACKTH010000015.1 GCA_902603045.1 uncultured Pelagibacteraceae bacterium
CACAAATTTTTCCAGCATCTTTGCTTGAGTCTGAATATCCAATCATGACTTCTTGTTTATTTTTAATTAAATCTCTGTACCACTTTAATGAAAACAAGCTGGCCATTATTGATTTTGCATTAATTAAGTCATCTAATGTTTCAAATAAAGGGACAACTCTTAATTTATTTTTAATATTTGCTTCTTTTTGCAAAAATAAAACGGAGAGAATGTCAGATGCAGATGATGTCATTGAAATAACATAAGCCCCTAAACATTCAGGTGGCTCTTCAGATAAAATTTTAAAAGTTGACCAAACTTCTTTGTTTTCTTTATTTTTAAAATTAAAGTTTTTTATAAAATTTGATTTTTTTTTCATGTTAGATGATAAAAATTTAATTTTTTCCTCCTCACTCCATTCTAAATAATTAAGTTTATTTTTTTTCTTAACAAGCTCATTAATTAATTGTGAGTGTCTAGATGATTCTTGTCTAATATCTAGTTTTGCTAAATTAATTCCAAAACATTTTGCTCTTCTCATTAAATCTAATAATTCACCACTTGCGATATTTTCGCTTTGATTTTCCTCTAAAGATTCACGGACAATTCTAAGGGGTTTTAAAATTTCCTCTTTTGAGTTTAGTAGTTTGTTATAGTCCAAAGTTTTTTTATTCACTATAAACTGTTCAATTGCTCGATGAGTAAATCGTATTTTATCTCTTAAAGGTCTTAAGAAAACTCTATAAGGTTCAAATGATTTTCCTGTAAGTTTTTGAATTTTTTTTGAACACTTTTTCATGGAATATGATCTAATTAATTTAGTTAATTCTTTTTCATACAATTTTGCCGCTTCCCATCTTGATAATAACAAAACTTCCTTGGTTACTTTTGAAGTTACATTCGGATTTCCATCTCTATCACCACCCATCCATGATCCAAACTCAATAGGATTAAAATTTTTTGGCAAACCTTTACCCATATTTTTCAAAAATATCTCATTAAGTCTCCTGTAGACTTTTGGTATTGTTTCCCAAAGACTGTCCTCTATTATAGCAAGACCCCAGCGCGCTTCATCGGTTGGAGATGGTTTAGATCTTTTTAGATCATCTGTATTCCAGATTATGGTAAATTCGTCGTGAATTTTTTTATTTAAAGATTTTATTTTTGAAGAGTGATCTTTAAATAACTCTCTATCCTCAAGTATTTCTGTAATTTTATGATATTTTTGAATTAAAGTTCTTCTTTTGACCTCTGTTGGATGGGCTGTCAAAACTATTCCAATATTTAGATTTTTTGCAAAACTATATATTTTATTATTATTAACTTTTTTATTTTTAAATAATTTCTCAAAAATTTCCTCTATAAAAATATTTTTTTGATTTTTGCTGTCTATTTTATTTTCATACTGATTAAGTTGTCTAGATGCATCAATGGACTCGGCTAAATTTATAAAATTCATAAAATGATTAAATGCTCTTGCAAGCTTGTAAGTATTTTTAGGATTAATACTTTTTATTTCACTAGAAATTTTTTTATATGATCTTTTTTGGATTTTATTTGCTTTTGATAATTTTCTAATTTTCTCAACAAGATTATAGAAATTTTTCCCTTCTTGTTCTTTAATTACATTTCCTAATGAATTTCCTAGAAACCTAACATCCTCTCTTAAAGATTTTGTAGGAATTCTCTCGTAGTATAGGTCTCTTTTGATCACAATTTATTATATCAAAAAAGAGATTATATTTGGATTAAATTGCAACTACTTTTGATTTTTGTTCACCAAGAAGTTCAATTGTAAGCCTCATTTCATCACCTGCTTTTAAAAATTTTTGTGGCTTCATTCCCATTCCTACTCCTGGAGGTGTTCCCGTAGTAATAATATCTCCTGGTTGGAGGGACATATATCGACTAACATATGAAACAATATGGTCTACATTAAAAATCATTGTTTTTGTGTTACCCGTTTGCATTCTTTCACCATTTAAATCTAATTCCATATTTAAGTTGTTTACATCATTAATCTCATCTTTAGTTACAAGATAAGGACCAACCGGACCAAATGTGTCGTGCGACTTTCCTTTTACCCACTGTCCCATTTTTTCTATTTGCCACTCCCTCTCACTTACATCATTCACCAAACAATAGCCTAAGATATAATCTTGCGAGTTTTTTTCTGAAATATTTTTAGCATTTTTTCCAATAACTAAACCTAGCTCTACCTCCCAATCTAGCTTTTTTGAATAGCTTGTAATTTCAATATCATCATTTGGTCCATTGATTGAACTAGTTGCTTTCATAAAAACAATTGGTTCAGTTGGTGGTTTTGCTCCAGTCTCTGCAGCATGGTCAGAGAAATTTAATCCGATTGCAATAAATTTTCCTGGTTTAGTTATGCATGAACCAACTCTAGTATTATTCGAAATTTCTGGAAGAGATGAGAAATCAATTTGCTTGATTTTTTCAAATGTTTCAAAATTTAAATTAGTTGGATCTAAATCATTTATATGTTTAGAAATATCTCGCAAATTTCCATCTTTATCCAATATAGCTGGCTTTTCTTTATTTTTTTCTCCTACTCTTAGTAATTTCATTTCATCTCCAATAATTATTTATAGCTTTTGTATAGCGAACTATGATCATAATTACCTAAGCCCTTTTTAACAAGCTTATTATACATTTTTTTTACTATTTTAGATAAAGGCAATTCTAACTTTTTATTTTTCGCACAAGCAAGGATGTTATTCATATCCTTTAATTGCGAAAAATTTTTTCCTCTTGGATTAAAATCATTTTTAATCATTCTTAATCCATGAGTTTGCAAAACTTTACTGTCAGCCCATCCTCCTTTTAATGCTTTGAGAATATTAATTGGATTTACGTTATTTTTTTGTGATAGTTTAATTGCTTCTGCAACAGATCCGATTGTAATTCCAACTATTATTTGATTAGCTAATTTTGCTATTTGACCTGCAGAATTTTTTCCAACTAAAACAGGATTGCCTAATTTCTTAAGTATATTTAAATTTTTAGAAAAAACTTTCTTATCTCCACCTACCATTATAGCGAGCTCTGCATTCTCTGCACCATTTGTGCCCCCAGATACTGGTGCGTCTAAAAAATTAATTTTATATTTTTTTAATAATTTTGATAAATTAATTGCTGTTCTAGGATTAGCAGAGCTCATATCTATAACAGTAGATCCTACTTTTAAATTTTTTAAAAATTCTGAGTTAAAATATATTTTTTTTATAGCCTTATCATCAGATAACATGGTAATTATTAGATCCTGGTCCTTAACAACATCCTTTAGTGAATTACATACCTTCGCACCAAATTTTTTTAACTTAATGGCTTTATTTTTAGTTCTATTGAAAACTTTAACTTCATATTTTGATTTAAGAAGATTTTTAGCCATTGGAAATCCCATTAAACCTATACCAATAAAACCGATTTTAAATTTTTTCATTATTTAAATTTATATTGTTTCGTTAGACCTTCCCAAATCTGCAGCTCCTCTTACACCGCTTGAATCTCCATGAATATTTTTTAAAACTTTAGTATTTACAGTGTCACTAAAAACATATTTTTTTAGTTTTGAATTTATATTTCCATAAATCTGTTTCATATTGGAAACACCTCCACCCATAACAATTGCACCAGGATCAACAATATTAATTACAGTGGATAAGCCTCGTGCTAAATAATCTAAGTATTGAAATACAAATTCTAAAGATTTTTCATCCCCTCTGTTTGCATTTTCTTGAATTATTTTAGCATCTAAATCTATATTATGAATGTCATAAAAATGTTTTGAAAACCCTGGGCCAGATAGAAATGTTTCAATACATCCTTTTTTACCACAATAACAATCGTGCCTTTTCCATTTATCGTTTGTTCCTATTGGCATTTGATTATGTCCCCATTCCCCAGTTATATTATTAAACCCATTAACAATTTTATTATTAATAATTAATCCACCACCAACACCTGTGCCAATTATAACTCCAAATACTATCTCATGGTCAAGACCAGCTCCATCAATTGACTCAGATAGAGCAAAGCAATTAGCATCATTTTCAAGAAATATTTTTCTATTTAACCTAAGCTCAATATCTTTTTTTAAAGGCCTGTCATTTAACCAGGTTGAATTTCCACCCTTTATACAATTTGTTTCTTTAGATAAAGCTCCAGGTGAGCCAACACCAACACTACAACTTTTTTTGTATTTATCTTCTAAACTATTTACAAGTTCACATACTGTATCTAAAGTTCCATTATAATTTTTTGGTGTTGTTTTCCTAATTCTCTCGAGCTCTTTTCCATCTTCATCTATAATAATTGACTCTGTTTTGGTTCCACCTAAATCAATGCCAATATACATTTTAATATGAGCTTGACTGCTTCCAGATGTTAATATTACCATCTTTTGCAGTTTTATTAATTATTTTCATTTCAGAGGCTGAAAAACTAAGTTTGTTTAGACTTTCCAAATTTTCTTTTAATTGATTTAAACTCCTAACTCCTATTAGAGCGGATGTTACATAATTATTTAATAAAACCCAAGAGATTGCCATTTGAGATAAAGATTGCCCTCTTTTAATTGCAATCTTATTTAAGTCAGAAACAATCTTTAAGTTTTTTTTTGTTATTAATGATTTATCTAAGTATGATGTAATATCACTTGCTCTTGAAACTTTAGGTATCATTTTTAAATATTTATCTGATAGCATACCTTGAGCTAGTGGAGAAAAAACAATACATCCAATTTTTAGTTTTCTTATTGTCTTAGTTAAATCTTTTTCAATCCATCTATTTATTAACGAATATGATGGTTGATGAATAAACAATTTAATATTTCTTGATTTTAAAATTTTGTAAATTTGATTTGTCTTTTTAGAGGAATAAGATGAAATTCCAATATATAAGGCTTTTCCTGATTTATAGATACTTTCTAGAGCATCTGCTGTCTCTTCTAAAGGTGTATTTGGGTCAAATCTATGTGAATAAAATATATCAAAATAATCAACTTTCATTCTTTTTAAACTTTGATCACAACTTGCAATAATATGTTTTTTTGATCCCCACTCTCCATAAGGTCCTTCCCACATATCATAACCAGCTTTAGATGATATGATGAGTTCGTCTCTATATTTTTTTAAGTCTTTACTTATTATTTTTCCAAAATTAATTTCAGTACTTCCATATGGTGGGCCATAATTATTTGCCAAGTCAAAATGAGTAATACCTCTATCAAAAGCGTAAAATAAGATTTTTTTAATATTTGAAAGTGGGGTTTTGGCTCCAAAATTATGCCAAAGACCCAAGCTGATTAAAGGTAATTTTACACCGCTGTCACCGCATGTCCTATATAACATATTTGAGTATCTATTTTTAGATGCAGAGTATTTCATAAAAAAAAATATTAAATTAAATTCATTAATAAGTAGCTCTTCCCCCACTTAGATCAAACACTGCTGCAGTCGCAAAAGAGTTTTCTTCACTAGCTAAATAAGTAACTAAAGAAGCTAATTCATTAACTTTTGCAAACTTATTTCGTGGAATCTTTGAAAGCATATAATTTATATGCTCTTCGGTCATTTGATCAAATATTCTTGTTTTCGCCGCCGCAGGAGTTACACAATTTACTGCTATATTTTTTAATGCTAATTCTTTTCCTAGTGATTTTGTTAAACCAATTACTCCAGCTTTTGAAGTGCTATAAGCTCCAGCATTAGGATTTCCTTCTTTTCCAGCAATTGATGCAACATTAACTATTCTTCCATAATTATTTTTTTCTAAGTAAGGAACAACTGCTTTACAACAGTAAAATACTGCATTTAAATTTAATTGAATAACTTTTTCCCACTCCTCAATAGGATATTCTGCAACTGTTTTATTAATACCTGTTATCCCAGCATTATTTACAAAAATATCTATTTTATTATGTTCAGATTCAATATCTTTCAAACTTTTAGAAATCTCCTCAAAGTTACATACATTTACAATTTTATAAGTTATTTTTTCTGAATTTATTTTTTCAATGGCTTTCTTTGCTTCTTGTTCATCAATATCCCATATAACAACTTTTGCTCCTGATTGAATGAATCTTTCTGCTATTGCAAATCCAAAACCTTGAGCACCACCTGTTATAACTGCAACTCTATTACTTAGATCAAACTTTATCATTTTTTTTCTTTCTCTTTAATAATGGAAAACTTAAAGCAATTAAAGATAAAACAAAAAATGTTAATGCAATAGGTCTTTGAAGAAACATTAACCAGTTTCCATCGAAAATAACAAGCGATTGTCTTAAAGTTCCCTCTACCAATTCACCCAAAATTAAACCTATAATTACAGGTACAACTGAAAATCCATATCTTCTCATAAAGAAACCAATAACTCCAAATAATAGCATCAACCAAACATCAATAATTGACTGATTTAATGAATAAGTTCCACAAACAGAGACTGCAAAAATCATCGGCCATAATAATTTATTCGGAATTAAAGTTATTCTTGCAAATATTTTGGCTCCAAAAAATCCTAATACAAAGAATAAAATATTTGCAATTAGCATTGACCCAAATATTCCATAAAGAAACTCAGGTTGCTCTCTAAATAAATCTGGACCTGGTCTTACACCATGTATAATTAATCCTGTAAGTATTACTGCAGTTGTCGCACTACCAGGAATGCCTAAAGCTAGAGTTGGAACCATAGCTCCTCCCGTAGCAGCATTATTTGCTGCTTCAGCTCCAGCTATTCCTTCAATTGATCCTTTTCCAAAATCCTCAGATTTTTTTGACCATCTTTTTGCTTCAGCATATCCTATTAATGATGCAACAGTTCCTCCTTCTGCTGGCAAAACACCAATAAATGATCCTATCCCGCTAGATCTTATAATTGTTTTCCAAGTTTTTTTATAATCATCGATTGATGGAAGTTTAACTGCCTTTAAAGCTACTCTATTAAATATTTGATTAATTAAAGTAGATTGAGTTAACATTTCACTAATAGCAAATAAACCCACTACTACTGGAATAAAACCAATACCTTCAGTCAATTCATTAATTCCAAATGTAAACCTATCTATAGATGTCATAAAATCTTTACCAACAGTTGAAATTAAAATTCCGAAAGCACCAGCAATTAAATTTTTAATAGGACTACCTTCACCAATTGATGCAAGCATAGTTAATCCAAAAATTGCTAGAGCAAAATATTCAGGTTGACCGAATTCGTAAGCTAAATTTGCAAGTAAAGGAGCAAAAAATATAAGAACAACAACACTAGCAATTCCACCAATTACGCTTGAAACAGTAGCCATGCCTAAAGCTCTACCAGCTTCTCCTTTTTGTGCTAAAGGGTAACCATCTAAACATGTGGCTGCTGCAGCAGGTGTTCCAGGGGTATTTATTAAAATTGCAGTAATTGCACCTCCATAAGTTCCTGCACAATAAATTGCAGTTAGTAATACAATTGCAGATAGCGGATCTAGTGTCATCGTAAATGGCAATATTAAAGCACCACCTGTTGTTGGCCCTAGTCCAGGAAGAACTCCAAGAATTAATCCAAAAATTGTTCCAAAAAATAAAACAATTAATAATTTATAACTAAATAAAGGAGCAAAGATTAAACCTAAATTTTCCATTTTATCCGTAATAAAGATTTGTAATAATTCCAGGTGGAAATCGTAATCCTAAAATTGTTTCAAAAAATATAAAAACAATTAAAGGAAATATAATTGATACTATTATTAAATAGGTAACTCTTCTTTCTCCCCAAAAATAAGAAACTATGATTGAAAGTAATGCTATACCTAAAAAGAAATCTAAAAATTTTGAAACAGTTATAAAAACAACAAATGAAAGTAAAGTAATATAAAATGAATTAGGTAATTTTTTTTCAATTTTCCAGGGTTTTTTAAGAGAAATAAAATAAATTAATAAAGTTAGCCCGATGATTAAAATTAATAGGGCTTTTGGAAATGTTGCTGGCTGGATACCTCTATTTAATATAGGAGGTACTATGTCAAAAGTAAAAGTAAAGTATAATAGAATTGAAGATAATACTATTATTACAGCTGATACAATGAATGAACTTTTAAAAAAAAGGGACAAACTTTTGTTTGTCCCTTTTTCGTTATGTACATTATTCATTTAAATGTACAAAGTTTATTAATTAATGTAACCCAATGCTTTGAGTTGAGCTGTCATTTCAGCAAGCATTTCTTCCATTTGCTTACCCCATTCATCTGCACCTACAACACTAGTCTCATCAAGACCAATTTCTGTTAGGAAATTTTTATAGTAGTTGTGGCTCATAGCTTTCATCATTCCAGCTTCTAGTTGTTTAACTCTGTCAGCTGAGGCACCTTTTTTAGTTACGAAACCTCTAACAGTAGATAAAGAAACAGGTATTCCTAATTCTTTTGCTGTTGGAGAGTCACCTATTTTAGCCATTCTATTATTTGCTAATACAACTGAAACACAAAGTTTGCCTTCATTAATTTCAGTTAGGGCCTCACCTAAATTTAAAACTCCTACATCAATATCTCCCTTGATTAGGTTAGTTTTAATTGGCGCAACACCTTTGTAAGCAACAATAGTTGGATCTTTTAATCCACCTTTTTTAGTAAATGCAATTGCACTAACATCATCAATTCCACCAGTGTGAGTTGTTCCATATTTTAGTGATTTTGATTTTTGCGTGCTAATAAATTTCTTAGCATCTTTGATGTCATTATTACAGTTAACAACAAATAGTTGAGGATCATCAGTTCCTCTAGCTAGCGGTTGCATATCACTTATTTTGACTTTTGTTTTACCTAAAGCCATTGATACAGCGTGACCAGTAGTCCAAGTCAAAGTGTGATTACCGTCAGCAGGAAGTGTCATCATATAGTCCATAGATGCAGCTCCACCGCCACCTTTTTTATTAACTAGTTGCATGTCTTGTTTTAAAACTCTTCTTGCTCTTAATAACATCATTCTAGTAGTAACATCTGTTCCACCTCCAAAACCAGCATGAGTAATTGCTTGTATTGGATGACCATCTGCTTTTGCAGATGTTATCATAAGTGGAAGTGCTACAACAAAAAATTCAGTTACTAAAAAAGCAGCAGCTAAAAATAGTTTAAAGCTTTTTTTCATTATTTCCCTCTTAAGTTAATTTATATTTAAATATTTAATCATAATCTGTTAGAAACAGTAAGAAAAAAAATGACAAATAAAAAAAAAAATATCGCTTTATTGCTAGGAGATCCATCAGGTATTGGACCTGAACTTATATCAAAACTTTTGACCCATAACGAACTAACGAATGCAAACATTACTGTAATTGGTGAAAAAAATATTTTAAACGCTGGAGATAAAATTTCAGGAAATAATTCAGACCTAGAAATTGTTACTGATTTTGATGAAATAAATTTTGATAAAAAAAGTAAGTATTTTTTAGATATCTCTAAGGGTAAAAACAAAGATTATAATTTATCTGAGTGCTCTACAGAATCTGGAGAAACAGTTTTAAATGCATTAAATTTAGCACTAGAACTTGCGAAAGAGAAAAAAATTGATGCTATTAATTTTGGTCCTTTTAACAAGACAAGCTTAAAATTAGGAGGATGTAAATTTGATGATGAATTACATCATATGGCTGATAAGTTAAATGTAAAAAGTTTTTTTTGTGAATTTAATGTAGTTGATAATTTTTGGACTGCGCGAGTGACATCTCATATACCTATCAAAGAAGTTCCAGAACATATTAAGAAAGATAAAATAATGAAGCCAATAAAATTGATTAATGAAGCAATGAAATTAAATGGTATAGAAAATCCAAGAGTTGCTGTTCAAGCTCTAAACCCTCATGCAGAGTTTGGTAATGAAGAACAAGATGAGATAATACCAGCAATAGAGGAGGCAAAAAAACTTGGTATTAATGCTGATGGTCCTTTACCATGTGATACTTCTTTCATTACAGCATTTAAAAATAAAAATCATGATTGTATTGTTGGAATGTATCATGATGCTCTTCAATCTGGACTAAAGGCTTTTGGTTTTGATAGAGGGGTAACAGTTCAAGGTGGTCTTCCAATTCCAATAACAACACCAGCGCATGGAACTGCATTTGATATTGCTGGAAAAAATCAGGCAAATTTGGAGCCAACATTGCAATCGTTTAAAATTGCATTAAGAATGGCTCAAAATTTAAATTGAATGTCTAAAATTAGAGATATAAGAACAAAAGTATATCAATGGAATGGTAAAACAGTTCCTCCACAAAATAATTTTTGCACAAATGCATCGGATTTACTCTATGAAAAATCAGATGCCATGGGTTCTTTCAGATTTCACGAATGGTTAATTTGTGAAATTGAAACTGATGATGGTCATTTTGGAATTGGTAATGCAGCTCTTGCACCTCAATTAGTAAAAAAAACTATTGATGAATATCTTAAACCATTAGTTATAGGAGAAGATCCTTTTGATTATGCTTACATCTGGGAAAAAATGTATAGAAGAACTCACGCATGGGGAAGAAGAGGATTAGGAATGGTTGCAATATCTGCAATTGATATTGCTATTTGGGATATATTAGGAAAGTTAACTAACAAACCCGTGTTTAAATTGTTAGGGGGTAGAACAAAAGAAAAGATACCTGTTTATGCATCAAAACTTTATAGCCAACCTATCAAAGATTTACAAAATGAAGCTGAAAAATATAAAAAACAAGGTTTTAAAATGTTTAAAATGAGATTTGGTTGGGGGCCAAAAGATGGTCCTGAAGGTATGAGAAAAAACATTGAACTTGTAGAAGCTGTAAGAGAAGTAATCGGGGATGATGCCGACTTAATGTTAGAATGTTATATGGGTTGGAACCTAGATTATTCTAAAAGAATGATACCTAAATTAGTAAAATTTAATCCAAGATGGTTAGAAGAACCAGTTATTGCTGATGATATTCATGGGTATGCGGAGCTGAATAATATGAACGCTATACCAATTTCTGGGGGAGAACATGAATTTAATCTATTTGGTTTTAAACAATTGTTAGACCTCAAAGCAGTTAGCTACATTCAATATGATAATAATAGAGTTGGTGGGTTTACAATCGCTCAGAAAATAAATGCACTTGCAGAGGCTCATCAAGTGCCAGTAATTCCACATGCAGGTCAAATGCATAACTATCATTTAACAATGTCGAATTTTAATTGTCCTATCTCAGAGTTTTTTCCAGTTCATGACGTGGAAATTGGTAACGAACTATTTTATTACATTTTTGAAGGTGATCCTGCTCCAATAGATGGAATGATAGATCTAGATGATAATGTTCCAGGTCTTGGACTTAAGATTACAGATAAATATAAATCCGAATTTAAAATTATTGAGTAATTAATAATTTTCTACTTCGTTCATACTTGGCATTGAATTAGCAGCACCTTCTTTAGTTGTAGAAATACCAGCAACTTTATTAGAAAATTCTAATGCATCAACAATGTTTAATGATTTAGCTAACGCGACACTAAAGGCTCCATTAAATGCATCTCCTGCTCCAGTAGTATCTTTTACATCGTCTTTTAATTTATGAGCATCTACAAAATGGCTTTCGGTTCCATTTGAAAAATAAACTCCTTTAGAACCAAGGGTTATTAGAATGTTTTTTACTCCTTTTTTTAAAAATTCTTTAGCTGCATTTTCTATTTCAGATTTTGTTTCTATTTTCTTTTCTAAATAAAAACTAGCCTCAGTTTCATTTGGTGTAAAATAGTCTATGTTTTTAAAGTCATTCTCAGATATTTTTGAAGCCGGAGCTGGATTTAAAATAGTAATTGATCCAGTATCTTTGGCTTTTTGTAAAGCATAACTAGTAACATAATATGGGGTTTCTAATTGTGTTAAAAATATATCTGAGTTTTCAATTGCTTTTAAATTATTATCTATATCAGAATTATTTAAAGTACCAGCAGCTCCTGGTATGATGTTTATTGCATTATCACCTGTGTTAACATTAATCATAATACCCGCAACACCAGTTGATTGATTTTTGTCTTTAATAATATAATCGGTATTAACTCCAGAAGATTTATATAAATTTAATGCCATTTCAGCATTATTATCATCACCTACTTTTGTAATAAAACTTATGTTTCCTCCAAGTCTTGCTGCAGCAATGGCTTGGTTAGATCCTTTTCCACCAGGTCCTATTAAGTGTTTTGTTCCTAAAATAGTTTGCCCCAATTCAGGAATTTTTTCACCAATAAAACATAAGTCTGCAACAAATACTCCAAATACGCATATAGATTTCATTTAATTAAGACCAGACTTTACCATCAGGAAGAATAACTCCTTTAGTAATAATAAAACATCCAAAAGGTCGGGCATCTGTAGTAGTTATAATACAATATGCTTTTTTTGCCTCTTCATAAAAGTTTTGTCTTGTAATTGATCCAACTTTCCATTGAGGACCAGAATTATTTTTTACTGCTTCAATAAATTCTTTATGAGTTTCAGTTAGTTCCTCTGGTTTATCATCCACTTCCATTCTAAGTGCAGGCGAGCCCCCTTGTGATACGATAAAACTATCTAATGGAAAAACAGATAAAATTGCATTTGCTGCACTTTTAATATCTACCCCATCTAGCCGTATTACATTTTTGTTCATAGAGTTTGCGGGAAAATTAGCATCAGCAAGAATTATTTTCTCACCGTGGCCCATTGATCTTAAATGAAAAAGTAAATCAGGGCTTAAAACTGGGTTAATATTTATTAACATTATAGAAGTATATTATATTCCTTTTAAGATTTCTAATGTTACTTGAATTTACTTTTTAACCAAATTCTTTTTTTAATTAAATTTTTGAAAATATTTCTCTTTGTATTTATGTAATTATAGAATAAATTTTGTTATATTATAACATATCAATATTAACATAAAACTTGGAGATAATATGAAAATTGCTTATGTATTTAAAACAAGCATGGCAAGTACATTTCAACTTGCGACAATGATATTGCCACAACTGGAAAAAAACTCACACGTAGTTGATGTTGCTGGAATGTTTTTTTTCGATGATAACCTTTTTTGTTTAAAAAAAGGAGATCCTATCGGTGAAAGATTAGCGAAAATTGCTGATGAAAAAAAAATGCTATTAATGGTATGTGATGCCTGTGCTGTTAGACGAGGTTTTGCTGATGGAACTTTAGAGCAATGCGGAAGTGGAGACGTTAAAGCAAAAGGTTTAGTTGATGGTGTAGTAGCTGGATGCTTTCCACAATTATATACTGCACTTGGATCAAATCCACCTGATCAAGTAATCACTCTTTAAAATAAATAAAAAAAAGGGTGGAATAAAATTCCACCCTTTTTTAAATGTTATAAATTAATGATTATTTAAAATCGTTAGCGTTTTCTTTTGTTACTAGTTGTGTTCCAGTATCAATGTTTGGATCAATACTTCCACCATTAGCTAGCTCAAGTGCATATTTAACACCGTAAGCACCCATGTTATATGAGAATTGAGCAATAGTTGCAGTCATTTCACCTTTTAAGATACTTGTAGCAGCATCTGGAGTTGCATCAAAACCAACAACAACAACATCATTCATATCTGCATCTTTAAGAGCTTGCATAGCACCTAAGCCCATATTGTCATTTGAAGCAAATATTGCTTTGATCTTAGGATTTTTTAAAATGATAGACTCAGTCACTGATCTACCTTTTGCAGTATCCCACTCAGCTGTTTGAGTAGCTACAATATTTAGACCACAGTTTTTAAATCCTTTAATTGCACCGTCTCTTCTCAGTAAAGCTGTTGATTGAGACTCTATTCCAGTCAAAATTGCAACATCTGAACCTTTTGGAGTTTTATCACAAATGAATTTAGCAGCTAATTCTGCTCCATTCATATTGTTAGTTCCAATAAAAGTAACACCTTCGTTTATTCCTTTTGTATCAACGAATACAACTGGAACACCACTCTTGATAGCATCATCTACTATTGGAGCAAATGCATTTGGATCTCCTGGTGCAAGAGCTAAAGCATCAACACCTTTAGCAAGTTGATCTTCAACTTGGTTAATTTGTGCTTGTACATCACCTTCTTGAGGTGGCGCAACCAATATTAACTTAACACCTAATTTTTTAGCCTCTTCTTCAGCACCTTTTGTAACAGAAGCCCAGAAAGGATTTCCAGATCCAGGTCCCTTAATACTGAACAAGATTTTTTTCCCATGACCATCAGCAAAAGATGCTGAAATCATGCTTATCGATAAAAAAATTGCTGAAAATAAAACAACAATTTTTCTTAATAGTTCTCTCATAATTTTCCCCTTTAATAATTATTAAACTTTAATTTAATAAAATTTTTAAAAGAAGTTCAACTGTTTACAAAGTCTAAATTAATTTTACGGATACAACCCAAACGTGTTTATTTTCTTGTACCGAAGTCTCGTCTTAATACATCTACATACACTGCTAATACTATAATAGAACCAATTAGTACTTGCTGCCAAAAAGAACTTACATCCATCAAATTAAGTCCATTTCTTAAAATTCCCATAATCATTACTCCAGCGAAAACTCCCAGAACAGTTCCTCTTCCACCAAAAAAACTTGCTCCACCAATTATACATGCTGCTATCGCATCTAATTCAGATTGTAATCCTGCATTAGGATAACCAGAGTCAGTTCTTCCTGCTAAAATTAACGCCCCAATACCGGATAAAAATCCACAAAGCGAATAAACTATTATTAAAATTTTATTTACATTAATCCCCGAAGCTCTCGCTGCGCTAGGATTACCCCCGATAGCATAAATCCACTTTCCTGTTCTGCTATGATTTAAGAAAATCCAAAAAACAAAATATACAACAGCGATTAAAACTAAGCTTACAGGAAGATATTGAGATTTTTCTAATCCTAACCACGTTAAGTCAATTCTTCCATGACCTAAATACCTTACTTCATCTGTAAAGCCGCTTATAGGCGTACCCCCTGATATAAGATTTCCTGTTCCTCTGAAAATGTAAAGAGTTCCCAAGGTCATTATAAAAGGATGAGGCATCCTTAAAAGTGTAATGCCTAATCCATTAATTAAACCGCATAGCAGTCCAGCAAATAAAGGTACAAGTGCAACGACAAACCATGGGGCTCCTGCTTTAGCAACAATTGCTAGTATCATTAATGATAACATCATTATTGAACCAACCGATAGATCTATTCCAGCCGTCACTATTACCATAAATACACCTAATGCTAACATTGATTGCCATGAAATTTGCTTGAAGACGTTTGTTACATTTCTCCAAGACAAAAAGACATCTGGTTGTAAAATATGCATTACCAAAATCATGATGACTAATAAAAGTAAAATTCCATATCTTTCGAAATACGGAATTAATTTTACATACAAGCTTTCCTGTTTTTTATCTTTTTCTTCCATTTATTTTTTTCCCATTATCCAACCAATAACTTCGTCTCTAGATGTTTTATCTAATTGAGCTTCGGCAAAATTTGTACCTTGAAATAGTGCCATCACTCGGTCACACACAGAAAATATATCGTCCATTCTATGACTTATTACAATTACACCAACTCCAGTACTTTTTAATTTATTAATTAAGTCTAATACTTTTCCAACTTCTTTTATTGCTAGAGCGGCAGTTGGTTCATCCATAATAACAACTTTTGCATTAAATGCTGTTGATCTGGCTATTGCAACTGCTTGTCTTTGTCCTCCAGATAATTCTTCTACTTTTTGATCAGCACTTTTAACATTAATTTTTAATTTGTCTAAATGTGCATTGGTCATTTCTTGAATTTTTTTAAAATCTAAAAATTTTAGGAAACCAATATTTTTTGTAGGCTCTCTTCCTAAAAATATATTTTCTCCTATAGGTAAATTCCCTGCTAACGCTAGATCTTGATATACCATTTCTAATCCTAAAATTTGAGAGTCTTTGGGACTTTCTAATACTTTCTCTTTGCCTTCAAAAAATAATGCTCCTTGACTAGGTTTATATAAGCCAGACAAAACTTTCATCAATGTAGATTTTCCAGCACCATTATCTCCCACAACACCTAAACATTCTCCTTCATGCACTTTTAAATTTACATTTTCGAGCGCAGTGATTGTTCCAAAATACTTTGTAATTCCTTTGGCCTCTAAGAGTAATTTATTTGTTGAAGTCATTTAATTTAAATTAAAAAAAAAATTAATTAATTGCAATAGGTTTTGACCTTAAAAGATGAACAGTTTTCCTTTGAGCCTTTTTGCAAAATCTTGGGTTAAGATTTTTTGAAATTAATTTCATATCTTCAAAAACAATATTACCCATTTCCTTAAATACCTCGTCTAAAGCACCTGCTCTATGTGCTGAAAATAAAACATTTTTTAATTTTCTTATTGGGTCATTTTTTTTAACTGGTTCTTCTGGAAAGACGTCAAGTGCTGCATAAATATCACCTTTTTTCAGCCTGTTTTTTAAATCTTTAAAATTAACTACTGCAGCTCTACTCATCAGTATAAAGAGTGAGTTTGATTTCATAAGGGTGAGTAATTTTTTATTAATCAATCCTTTATTTTTTGTTGTAATAGCAGCAAGTACATAAATAACCTCACATTCTTTAAACATTTTTTTTAAAGCAATAGGTTTAAATCCTTGATTAATAATTTTTTTGTTTGGTATCCAGGGATCATATATATTTATTTTACTCGAAAACGGTTTCAATAATGGAACCAATGCTTTACCTAGGTCACCAAAACCCAATAATCCAATTTTTTTGTCTGATAATAATGAAGACTTCAGATTTCCATCTAATCCATACTTTTCCTTTTTATTAATGAAATCTTGATGTGCTGCATGGATATTTCTAAGGAGAGCAAGTGTAAATCCAAGAGCTATTTCTGCCACTGGTTTTGAGAAAACAGGCGATGTTGCAATAACGTGAATGCCTTTGTCGAAGCAATAATTATAATCCATATTATCTAGAAAGTTACTTTCTACATTTATTACTGCTTTTAACCTTTTTGCTTTTATTAATAAAAATTTAGGCAGATCAGGCTGTCCTATAATAAATTTCGCTTTATGAATATTATTAATATAAAATTTCTGTTTATTTGTCTTAGGTGCAAAAATAAGATTAAATTTATTTTTTAACTCATTTAATTTTGATTTTGAAAAAATAAGCTCCATAGTTCTTGGATACGGATCAACAATTGCAATATCTTTCATGATCTATAAGAGAATTTTTTTTACTTCCTCTTCTGTAAATCTTTTTGGCTTTTCACACTTAGTTTTTATTTTTTGAGGTACTCCAGTTGTTGCAGCTTTCATGGTAGACTCAATTAAATCTAAAACATGAAGAGATAGCTCTCCTGAACATCGATGTTTTTTCTTTTTTTCTATTGAATATAACATCTCAGACATTCCAACACTTCTATAGTTTGCATTTGTTGGCGACTCATTAGATCTACCACTTGCAGATGTAATATTTATTTTTCCTAAATGCATTTTATCAGTTTTATGTTCACCCCAACGACCGCCCTCTGTAACAGAAATATAAACAGATCCACCAAACATGTTTGGATCTGGAACAATTATTGATCCTTTAGTTCCATAAAGCTCCATATGGTTTCTTTGATGATTAATAACATCAAAAGATAGAGTGACTTGAATAATTGCTTCATTATGAAATTGAATTGTTGCTAAATAAGTAGTTGGAGTTTCAACTTTAAATGTTTTTCCTTTATTTGGACCTGCTCTATAATTTCTTCTTTTAAAGGCCGTTAATGTTCTTCCTTGCACCTGTTTAGCTGGCCCTAAAAGGTTAACAAGCGTTGTAAAAAAATAAGGACCCATATCTATTACTGGTCCTCCTTCTTTTTTATACCAAGATTCTGGTTTTGGATGAAAGTTTTCAACTCCAGGAAATGCAAATATTGCGTTTCCAAGTTTGATTTGTCCAATCAAATCAGAGTCAATTAATTCCTTTGCTTTTTGTCCACCTCCTCCAAGAAAAGTATCCGGCGCGTTACCAATATATAATTTTTTTTGTTTTGCTAAAGCTACTAGCTCTTTTCCTTTTTGAAAGTATGTAGCTAATGGTTTTTCTGAATAAACATGCTTACCTGCATTTAATACTTTTTTTGATACAGAATAATGTGATTGAGGAATTGTTAAATTTAAAATTACCTCGATATCTTTGTCTTTTAGTATTTCATTAACAGTCATTGATTTGATGTTGTATAATTTTGCACATTTTTCAGCTGCTTTTTGATTAATATCTGCACAAGCAACGATTTTGAAATTATTAAAATATTGGTGTCCTCTAAAATATGTTTCTGCGATATGGCCACATCCTATGAGACCAATCTTAAAAACTTTATTCATGAATTTTAGACACCTTGTCTTTGCTTTGATTTTCCTTCTTTATGAAGTTTTAATGCCTCTTCATTTTCTTTTGTTGATGGCATTT
>CACKTH010000016.1 GCA_902603045.1 uncultured Pelagibacteraceae bacterium
CAAAAGGGGGTCAAGGAGAGGAATTTTGGATTTGGCTTCAACTAAAAACAATTGCTGATATCGGTATCATAGGATTGCCCAATGCTGGGAAATCCAGCTTGCTTGCATCAATGACGAGTGCAAATCCAAAAATAGCAAACTATAAATTTACTACAATTAATCCAAATCTTGGGGTTGCTAGTTATGATGACAAAGAAGTTACTTTAGCAGATATACCAGGCTTAATTGAGGGCGCTCATACCGGGACTGGTCTTGGGATAAAATTTTTAAAACATATAGAAAGGTGCAAAACTTTGCTGCATTTAATAGATATAACTGAAGATGATTTGTTTATTTCTTATAATCAAGTCAGAAAAGAATTATCAGAATACAGTAAAGATTTAGTTAAAAAAAAAGAAATAGTAGTCTTAAATAAAACTGACTTAATAGACGAAGAGGAAAAAAAAGAGAAGATAAAAAAACTCAAGAATAAATTAAAAAAAAATATCTTTTTCATGTCAACAATGGATAAAAAATCAGTATCAGATATAAAGTCAAAGTTGGTAAACTATGTATCTTAAGGACTCCAAAACTGTAGTAATAAAAATAGGTTCATCTTTATTAATAAATGACAATAAAATTATTAGAGAAAAATGGCTTTTAGAATTTGCTAAAGATATTAAAGAGTTACAAAAACTTAAAAAGAATATTGTTATAGTGAGTTCTGGAGCAATTGCTTTAGGGTGTAAAAAATTACAATTAAATAAAAAAACTTTAAAGCTTGATAAAAGCCAAGCTGTTGCATCAATTGGACAAATAGAATTAATGAATCTTTTTAAAAAGACATTTAGCTCAAATAAAATAAATATTTCTCAAATTCTAATTACTTTAGAAGATACTGAACAAAGAAGAAGAGCTATAAATGCTAAAAGAACTTTCGAAAACTTATTTGAGCTTAATTTTGTACCTGTTGTTAATGAAAATGATAGTATTGCAACTTCTGAAATTAAATACGGAGATAATGACAGATTAGCATCAAGAGTTGCACAAATATCAGGTGCAGATTGCTTAATATTATTATCTGATGTTGATGGATTATATTCTAAAAACCCAAAAATTCATAAAAATGCTAAATTGATTAAAGAAATAAAAAATATTGATTCTAAAATTGAAAATTTTTCAAGCAAAAGCACAAGTGAGTATGGTACTGGTGGAATGAAAACGAAAATTGATGCTGCAAAAGTATGTCAAGTCTCTGGTTGCTATATGGCTATTGCAAATGGTTTAATTAAAAGACCAATTAAAAATATACTTGAACATAATTCTGGGACATGGTTTTTGCCAAAAGTTTCTAAACTAGATGCGAGAAAAAAATGGATAATTAGCTCTATATCTCCAAAAGGAGAAATTATTATAGATGATGGCGCTTTAAGTGCTTTAAAAAATGGAAAAAGTTTATTAGCCGCAGGTATTAGAAAAGTTTCGGGAAAATTTGTTAAAGGTGATCATGTTAGAATTTTAGATAAAAATAACAAAGAATTTGCTAGAGGATTGAGTAGTTTTACATCTGATGAGATATCCAAAATAAAGGGGGAACATTCTAACAAAATTAGTAATCTTTTAGGCTATGTTACAAAGTCTGAAGTTATACATAAAGATGATATGGTTAAAATTTAATGAGTAAACTACTTAAAAAAATTGGATTGAATTCAAGAAAAGCTTTGAGCTCAAGTATTAGTCCAAAAAAAAAAAATAAAGTTTTAAAAGATTTTGTAAAAATAATTGAGATTAATAAGAATAAAATTATTAGTGAAAATAAGAAAGATATTTTTTATGCAAGAAGAAAAAAATTAAAAGAAAACTTAATTCAAAGACTCGCTCTTAATAATAATAAATTAAAAAATATAATTGACTCTGTTAAAACTATTGCTTCTTTTAAAGATCCAGTTAATCAAGTAACTTCCAAATGGAAAAGGCCAAATGGACTTGAAATTAGAAGAGTTACAATACCAATAGGAGTTATAGGTGTAATATTTGAGAGTAGACCCAATGTTACTTCGGATGTATCAGCACTATGTTTTAAATCTGGAAATACTGTTATATTAAGAGGTGGTTCCGAAGCCTACAATAGTAATAAAATTTTAGTAAATTTATTTAGGAAAGCTCTAAAAAAAAATAAAGTAAACGAAAATTACGTCCAGTTTATAAACAATAAAAGCAGAAAACTCGTCGACTATCTATTATCAAAAATGGAAGACTCCATTGATGTTGTAATACCACGAGGCGGAAAAAATTTAGTAAAAAAAGTCAAACAACTTTCAAAGGTGCCAGTTATTGGTCATTTGGAAGGAATTTGTCATACATATATTGATAAAGAGGCAGAAGATAATATGGCAAACAAAATAGTATTAAATGCTAAGTTGAGAAATACTAGCATATGTGGTGCAACTGAAACTCTCTTAATACATAAAAGTAAATCAAAATCAGTAAATTTAATTTTAAATTCACTAGCTGAAAGTGGTTGTAAAATTTTAGCTGATAGAAAAATAAGTAAATTATTTAAAGGCAAAACATATCCTGCAAATAATAATACTTGGTCGAAAGAACATCTTTCACCGATTATTTCGGTTAAATTAGTGAATGATGTCAAAGAAGCAGTTGCCCATATCAACAAATACGGAACTATGCATACAGATGCAATAGTAACCAAAAACAAAAATACAGCAAAATTCTTTATTAAGAATGTAAAAAGCTCTATTGCTATTCAAAATTCATCAACACAATTTGCTGACGGAGGAGAATTTGGTTTTGGTGGAGAGGTTGGAATTTCAACAAGCACCTTGCCACCAAGAGGTCCTGTCGGTCTAAATCAGTTAGTAAGTTATAAATATGAAGTTTATGGTTCAGGGCAAATTAGAAAATAAAAAGATTGGTATACTCGGCGGATCGTTTGATCCAGCACATGGTGGTCATGTAAGAATTTCTAAATTAGCAAAAAAAAATTATAATTTGAGCCAAGTTATATGGGCTATAACAAAACAAAATCCATTTAAAAAAAATAATCCAAATGATCTATATAAAAGAACAGCTTATGCAAAAAAAATTAATAAAAATAATAAATTTATAAAAGTTAAATGTTTTGAAGAAATAATAAAATCTAATCGTACAGTAGATTTAATTAAATATTTAAAAAAAAAATTTAAACATTCAGAAATATTTTTTTTAATGGGGGCAGATAACCTAATAAATTTTCATAAATGGAAAGGGTACAATTCAATAACTAAAATGTGCAAAATATTGGTATTTGATCGAAATGGATACAAATCAAAGGCTTTTAGATCTAAATCATTTAAGAAATATAATAAAAAAGCAGTTGAATTTATAAAGTTTAATAAAGTCAATATTTCATCTTCTCAATTAAGAAAAATTTGATACTCTTAATTTAATTAATGGAAAAAATATCAGCTCTTAAGGATGAAATAATCAAAACGCTTGATATTAATAAAGCCTTAGACATAGTTTCAATAGATCTCGAAGGAAAATCATCAGTTGCAGACTTCATGATTATAGCTAGTGGTACATCATCAAGACATATTCAAGCTTTATCTGAACAAGTTTTTGAAAAATTAAAAATTAATGGTGTGAATAATTGTAAGATTGAAGGAAAAGATAGCAATGATTGGAAGCTTGTAGATGGAATAGACTTAATAGTTCATATTTTTAATCCTGAAAAAAGAAAATTTTACGAATTAGAAAAAATGTGGTCAGAATTAATCCCTAAAGAAAAACTGATCATATGAAAAAAGTATACTTTATAGCTTCTTTATTTTTTTTCATATTTACAAATCCAATTTTTAGTAATGAAAACGATATTTATAAAAAAATTGATTTATTCAGCGAAGTCTTAGATAAAATTAATAAAGAATATGTTGATGAAGTAAATCAGAGTGAAGCAATGGATGCTGCTATAAACGGTGTTTTGCAATCTTTGGATCCCTATTCAGCATATATGTCTCCAGACTCGTTTAAAAATATGCAAACTGAGACTAGCGGAGAATTTGGAGGATTGGGCATTGAAGTCAGTATGGAGGCTGGTGTCGTAAAAGTAATTTCTCCAATTGATAACTCACCAGCTGAGGAGGTTGGCGTTAAAGCTGGAGATTATATTGTTAAAATTGATGATATTCAAGTTCAAGGAAAAACTCTTTCTGAAGCTGTAGAATTAATGAGAGGCCCAGTTGGATCTGATATCGAAATTACTGTTAGAAGAAGGGGAGAAAGAAAAGCACTTATATTTACAATTACAAGAGAAATTATACAAGTTGCATCTGTAAAGTCTGAAATAAAAGATGATCAGACAGCTTATATAAGATTAACATCATTCAATGAGAATAGTAGTAAACAAATAAAAAATAAAATCAAAGAATTTAAGAAAAATAAGAAAATTAAAAATTACATATTAGATTTAAGAAATAATCCTGGTGGATTGTTATCTCAAGCAATAAAGATTTCAGATTATTTTTTAGAAAATGGAGAAATAGTTTCAACAAAAAGTAAAAGAAAGTATGAAAATAGAAAATGGTTTGCAAAAAAAGGAGATATTATTGACGGAGAAACAATGGTTATTTTGATTAATTATGGGTCTGCATCAGCATCTGAAATTGTTGCAGGAGCACTACAAGATCACAAAAGAGCAATACTAGTAGGAGAGAGTACATATGGAAAAGGGTCGGTTCAGTCAATTATTCCTTTAGAAAATGAAGGTGCCATAAGACTTACTGTTTCTAAATATTATCTCCCATCAGGTAAATCAATTTCAAGAGTAGGTGTAAATCCAGATATAGTTATTGCTGAAGGTTCAGATGAATTTAGAATAAATACAGATACTGATAACCAGTTGGAATTTGCTCTTAAATTATTAAATGGTTAAGAATGAAAGAAAAATTTCAAAACCTCCCATTAAGAAATGGTGTTGGTATCGCAGTCTTAAATAAAGAAAATAAGATATTTGTTGCAAAAAGAATTGATAATCCTGCTGATTTTTGGCAGATGCCTCAAGGCGGTATTGATGAGGGTGAAAATTATTTTGATGCAGCATTGAGGGAACTTAAAGAGGAAACAAGCATAAAGTCAGTAGAGCTAATTAAAGAAATAAGCAAATACACAACTTACGATCTTCCTGATCGCCTCTTAGGAATTATTTGGAAAGGAAAATATAAAGGTCAAAAGCAAAAGTGGTTTATTGTAAAGTTTAATGGAGAGGAAAATGAAATTAACATTAAAACTAAACATCCTGAATTTTTAGATTGGAAATGGATAGATATTAAAGATTTAACAACTAAAGTTGTAGATTTTAAACTTCATGTTTACCAAGAAATTCAAAAAGAACTAGAAAAAGTAGTTAATTAATACTTATAGATTTTAGAACTTCGACTTTGTGATTTAAAAGAAATCTTTTTTGATCATCGATATTATCTTTTGATAATTCTGCTTCAGCGCTGCTTATCGACTCAGATACAAAATTTTTATCAGCATCTTTTAAATCAAAAATTGAGCTAGTTAATACAGATAAAGTATTATCTTTAAATTCGACAATACCATCTTCAACATAGAAACTTTGTTCCTCAGACTCAGAGAATACTCTAATTATACCTGGTTTTAAAAAAGAGATAATTGGAATATGGTCTTTAAGAATACCAATCTCTCCTTCTACAGCAGGAATTACAACTTCAAATACATTGTCTTTAGAAAGAAAAGATTGTTCTGGATTTACAATATCTATATTAAAAAGATTACTCATTAAGCAGCTGCATCTTTTGCCATTTTTTCAGCTTTTTCTATTGCTTCTTCTATTGTGCCAACCATATAAAAAGCAGCTTCAGGCAGATGGTCATATTCTCCTTTGCATATTGCGTCAAACCCTTTAATTGTTGACTCTAAATCTACTAGTTTACCTGGAGATCCTGTAAATACTTCAGCCACAAAGAAAGGTTGTGATAAAAATCTTTGAATTTTTCTAGCTCTAGCAACGGTAAGTTTATCATCCTCTGATAACTCATCCATTCCTAGAATTGCAATAATATCTTGCAAAGATTTGTATGTTTGTAAAATTTTCTGAACAGATCTTGCTACTCGATAGTGTTCATCACCAACAACTCTTGGATCTAAAATTCTAGAAGTAGAATCTAAAGGGTCAACAGCTGGGTAAATACCTAATTCAGCAATTTGTCTTGAAAGTACAGTCGTTGCGTCTAAGTGTGAAAAAGAAGTTGCTGGAGCTGGATCTGTTAAATCATCTGCAGGTACATAAATTGCCTGAACAGATGTAATTGATCCTTTATTAGTTGTTGTAATTCTTTCTTGCAGGTTTCCCATATCTGTTGCAAGAGTAGGCTGATAACCAACCGCAGAAGGGATTCTTCCTAGAAGAGCTGATACTTCTGAACCTGCCTGAGTAAATCTAAAAATGTTATCAACAAAGAACAAAACATCTTGACCCTCTTGATCCCTGAAATACTCTGCCACAGTAAGACCAGTTAAAGCTACTCTAGCTCTAGCTCCTGGAGGCTCATTCATTTGTCCATAAACTAATGCTGCTTTAGATCCAGTTCCCTCTGGCTTGATCACTCCTGACTCGATCATTTCGTGATATAAATCGTTCCCTTCTCTAGTTCTCTCTCCCACTCCAGCGAATACTGAAAATCCACCATGGGCCTTAGCTATATTATTTATAAGTTCCATTATAATTACAGTTTTTCCAACTCCTGCCCCACCGAACAATCCAATTTTACCACCTTTGGCATAAGGTGCTAATAAGTCGATTACCTTTATTCCAGTTACTAGAATTTCTGTTTCTGTAGACTGATCATTAAAAGAAGGAGCTTGTCGGTGTATAGGCCAATTTTCTTTGGTAGAAATTTGTCCTTTCTCATCGATTGGTTCACCTATTACGTTTACAATTCGTCCTAATGTTTCTGGACCTACTGGAACTTGAATTGGAGCACCTGTATCTTTTACTTCATCGCCCCTTTTGAGTCCCTCTGTACTATCCATAGCAATGGTCCTAACACTTGACTCTCCAAGGTGCTGCGCAACTTCTAAAACTAATCTATTACCTCCATTATCACATTCTAAAGCTGTTAATATTTCTGGCAGTTCTCCATCAAATTTTACGTCAACGACTGCACCAATTACTTGTGTTATGTTTCCTTTTTTGCTCATAATTATAAACTTTCTGCTCCTGATATAATTTCAATTAACTCTTTTGTTATTGCTGCTTGACGGCTTCTATTATACTCAATTGTAAGCCTATCAACCAATTCGCCTGCGTTTCTGGTTGCATTATCCATTGCTGTCATCCTCGAACCTTGCTCGCTGGCAGAATTCTCTAACATTGCTTTAAATATTTGCGTTGAAATATTTTTCGGCAATAAATTACTTAAAATCTCATCTTCATCTGGTTCAAACTCATAGTCATTATCATTACCAGAGTCATCTTTATCATCTTTATCTTCATTAAGTGGAACTATTTGTTGTTCTTGTGGAATTTGTGTAATTACATTTTTAAATTTATTGTAAAATATTGCGCAAACATCAAATTCATTTTTTTCAAATTTTTCAATTATAATTTTTCCTACTTTATCTGCATCAAAGTAGTTTATATTTTTCGACTCTTTAAAAGAAATGTTCTCTACAATATAACTTTTATACTGTCTTTTAAGTTGATCATATCCTTTAGATCCAACAGTAATAATCTTTAAAGTTTTATTTTCAGATATTGTTTTTTCGAAATAACTTTTTGCTTTTTTAATAATATTAGTATTAAAACCTCCACATAAACCTCTGTCAGCAGTAAGTACAATACATAAATGAACTTTCTCTTCACCTGTCCCAACAAGTAACTTGGGAGCATTTTCTTTATCTGTTATACTTTTTGAAAGATTTAAAATTACATTATTCATTTTTTCAGAATAAGGTCTGCCTTTTTCAGCATTCTCTTGCGCTTTTCTCAGCTTAGCTGCAGCCACCATTTTCATAGCTTTTGTAATTTTCTGAGTTGATTTAACACTCGTAATTCTTTTTCTGAGATCGTCTAAACTTGGCATTTATGATTATTTAATTCCTTTAATTAATTCTACTAATTGTTTTTCAATGTCTTCCTCGATCTTCCCAGTTTTGGCAATAGACTCCATAATCTCAGGCTTATCAGATTTACACTTTTGTAGAACTTTATTTTCAAAGTCGGCTACATCTTTAAGTTCAATATCATCCAAATAACCTTTTACACCACAGAAAATTGATATGACTTGTTCTGCAACTGTCATGGGAGAATATTGTCCTTGTTTTAAAAGTTCAGTTAACTTCGAACCTCTATTTAAAAGTTTTTGAGTAGATGCATCTAAATCAGATCCAAATTGAGCAAAAGCTGCCATTTCTCTGTATTGAGCTAACTCTAATTTAATTGATCCAGCCACAGATTTCATGGCTTTAGTTTGTGCAGCTGATCCTACTCTAGATACGGATAATCCAACGTTTACTGCTGGTCTTATTCCTTGATTAAATAGTTCAGTTTCTAAAAATATTTGCCCATCTGTAATAGATATTACATTTGTTGGAATATATGCAGAAACATCACCTGCTTGTGTTTCAATAATTGGTAGCGCAGTTAAAGAACCTCCGCCATTTTCATTACTTAATTTAGCAGCTCTTTCTAATAATCTACTATGTAAATAGAACACATCCCCAGGGTATGCTTCACGCCCCGGTGGTCTTCTTAATAATAATGACATTTGTCTATATGCGACTGCTTGCTTGGATAAATCATCGTAAATAATTAAAGCATGCATTCCATTATCTCTAAAATATTCACCCATAGTACATCCTGTGTAAGGAGCTAAAAACTGAAGAGGCGCAGAGTCTGAGGCTGTTGCAGAAACTATGGTCGTATATTCCATTGCACCAGCATCCTCTAAAGTTTTTACAATCTGAGCAACAGTTGATCTTTTTTGTCCAATTGCAACATATATACAATAAAGTTTTTTACTTTCATCATCTGACTCATTAATTTTCTTTTGATTGATAATTGTATCGATAGCTACTGCAGTTTTACCAGTTTGACGATCTCCGATTATAAGTTCTCTTTGCCCTCTTCCAACAGGAATTAAACTATCAATTGCTTTTAAACCTGTTTGCATCGGTTCACCAACTGATTGTCGTGGAATAATACCCGGAGCTTTAACTTCAACTCTTTTTCTTTCTAAACTTTTATCTAAAGCTCCTTTTCCATCAATAGGATTTCCTAATCCATCAACAACTCTTCCTAAAAGTTGTTTTCCAACTGGTACATCAACAATGGCACCAGTTCTTTTTACAGTATCCCCCTCTTTAATTTCTCTATCATCGCCAAATATAACAACACCAACGTTGTCACTCTCTAAGTTTAATGCCATTCCTTTAGAGCCATCAGAAAACTCAACCATTTCTCCTGCTTGAACATTATCCAAGCCATAAATTCTTGCAATTCCATCTCCAACAGACAATACTTGTCCAACCTCTGAAACTTCAGCTCTATCGCCGAGTTTTTTTATCTGCTCTTTTAATATTTTTGTTACTTCTGAAGGATTTATTTCCATTTATGCCTCTATCATTTGTTTTTGAATTTGTTGCAGTTTATTTTTAATAGAATTATCTACCATTGTACTTCCCACTTTTAATACCAAGCCACCAATTAAACTTGGGTCAAATTTATAATTTAACTGTATCTTTGCTCCAAAGTTTTGAGATAGCTCTTCTTTAATTTTAGAAATATCTGTTTCATTAAGTTCTTTAGCTGAAAAAAGCTCTGCTTTTATTTCACCCCTAGCTTTTGAACATACCTCTATAAAGTCACTTAAAATTTTTTCTAAATAAAAAAATCTTCTTTTTTGAATTAAAAAAACTAGAAATCTTTTTAAAAGATTATCAAAATTGTTTTTTTCAGAAATTGTTTCAATAACTCTAGTTAAATCCTCAATACTTGTCGTGGGGTTTTTGATTAAATATCTAAATTCTTCACTTTCATTTATGAGTCTACTTATTGCAACAACTTGTTCCTCTACTTTTGCTAGAGATTTATCCTCGTTAGCCAGCTCAAATAATGCTTGAGCATAACTGTTGTTAGAAGTTATTGATATTTTATTTTCGCTCAATTTATACTCTCAATTGTGTAGATGTTTAAAATTTCGCTTAGATAACATACGAATTATCAGTCTTCAAGGCTCAGATTGTGAAAAAAGGTAAGATTTAATGGGCTAATTGAAGCTGATAGGGTCAACATCAACTGAAAGTTTCATTCCTTTGGAGAGCTGAAAATCTTTCAATACATCTTTCAATTTTTTCTGAACACTAGATGTTTTTTTTGCCCTTATTAATAGTCTATTTCTGAATTTTTGATTAATTCTATATATTGGAGCGTTTACTGGTCCTAAAATTTTTGCATCTATAGACTTTGATAAAATATTTTTAAGTTTTACGGCATCTATATCAAGTTTTTTTTCATTTGATGAAGATAAGATTAAAGCGATAAATCTTTCGTAGGGTGGTAAATTATTCCTCTTTCTTAAATTTAATTCATTTTCTAGAAATTTAAAAGGATCTTCATTTGTAATTTGATTTATAACTTCCGGTTTTAAATTGTATGTTTGGAAATAAATATTAGCTGGTTTGCCGGTTCTACCTGCTCTTCCTGATAACTGGTGATAAAGTTGTAAATTTTTTTCAGTGCTCCTAAGATCGTGTCCTTGAGAAGTTAAATCAATATCTAATACAACAATACAATTCAATTTTGGAAAGTGAAATCCTTTTGATATTAATTGAGTACCTATAAGAATATCTATTTCACCAGATATAATTTTATCCAATTTATCTTTGCCAGATGCTTTGTTCATTGTGTCGCTAGAAAAAATTATTGTTTTTTTGTTAGGGAAGAGGTTTTTAACTTCCTCTGCAATTTTTTCTACCCCAGGTCCACTAAATACAAACTCACAAACATTTCCTTTTTTACAATCTCTATTTAATTTTGAATTATATCCACAGTAATGACACAAAAGAATTTTTTTATTTTTGTGAAATACTAAATTTATAGAACACCTTGGGCATGTAAAAACATTTAAACATTTTTTACATAAAACATAGGGTGCAAAACCTCTTCTATTAATGAAAAAAAGAACTTGATCTTTTTTATTTAAATGTTCTTTTACTTTTTCAAGAGTTTTGAGAGATATAGAACTTTTGGTTGCTAGTTGATTTTGATAAAGATCGATAACATGGTGTTTGGGTAAATTGGCACCTTTATATCGATTAAGTAATCTTGAGTAATTATATTTTTTAATTTTAATATTTTCATATGTTTCGATTGATGGAACTGCAGTTACTAAATTTATTGGAATATTTTCGTGTTTAGCTCTAGATATTGCCATATCTCTAGCATTATAGATAATTCCTTCATCTTGTTTATAAGATTGATCGTGCTCTTCATCTACAGTTATCAAACCTAATTTTTTGAATGGCAGAAATAAGGATGATCTTGCTCCAAGAACTACTTTAATTTTTCCTGCTGATAATCCATTCCATATAATTTTTCTTTTTTTTGGGCTGACTTTTGAATGCCAAACTGCAGCTTCAAATCCAAAATAAGATTTAAATTTTTTTTCAAACTCATTTGTTAGTCCTATTTCTGGTAATAAAATTAGAGCTTGCAATCTTATATTTATAATTTTTTCAATAGCTTTAAAATAAACTATTGTTTTTCCTGAACCGGTTGTACCTTGAAGTAAATGAACTCTAAAACTGCTATCATTTTTGGATAACTCTTTATAAGCCTTATCTTGCTCTTCAGAAAGTTGATAACTTTCTTTTTCGCTTGATAGAGCATATTTTAATAGATCTCCGTCATTTTTTATTTTTAAATTTTCGTCATTAATCAAATGTAGTTTTAAACACATTCCTAGGGGTACAAGGTTATAATTAGAAAACCACTTTAGAAAATTCATTGTCTTTTTACTTAGTGGTTCAATTTCAATTTTTTCAATTATAGATTTTAATTTAAATTCCTTATTATTCTTTTCTTCAAAAAAATCCCAAATTACACCAATAATATTTTTTTTACCAAATGGAACTTTTACATAATCTCCTGCTTTTAATTTAATATTGCTTTCATAAGTAAAAGGATAATCAAATATATTTGGCAATAAAACAGGATATTTCATAAATATTTAATTTTAGTTTTTTTATATCTTAAAAATATATAAATAGATCAAATGAAATATAATTATTACTGGAGAAAATCAGGTTTAAAAAAACCTTATGGGGATAATTTTTTGAGTTTAGTTGAGGAATATAAGCCTAAAAATGTATTAGAAATTGGTGTTTTTTGTGGTGTTACATCAAGAAATATATGTGAATTGTTAAAGACAAATTTTGGTAGTGATTTTAGATATTACGGATTAGATTTATTTGGATCTACTAAAACATCAAGTGTAGATGAGATCGAACCTAAATTTCTTGAAAATCAAAAGTTTTCGAATCCACTTAAAACTATCTATTATAATTTCATAAAAAAAGAAAATTTAAATTCAAAGATATCTGTTGAAAATTTTTTAAAGAAATTTTCGCAAAATATTGAGCTAATAGAAGGAGACACAAGGGTGACTTTAGAAAAAGTTCCTTTAAGTGAAATTGATCTCGTATTTTTAGATGGAGGCCATAGTTACGATACAGTTTTAAATGATTTACAGAAACTTTATGACAGCATGAAAAATAATTCTAAAATTGTTTGTGATGATTTTGCAGGTATTACAAAAATTGAAAGTGTTGAAAAAGCAATAAAAGACTTTGCAAATAATAACAAAATAAAACTTGAAGAAAAATTTAAAAGATTTGCTTTATTGAATGTAGAAAAATAATTATTAAGAGTGAATTTGTCTTTTATCTACTGATAATGCTGCTTCTTTTATAGCTTCTGAAAATGTTGGGTGTGCGTGACATGTTCTTGCAATATCTTCGGAACTAGCTCCAAATTCCATTGCGACAGCCATCTCAGCTATCATTTCTCCTGCATGAGGACCAATAATATGGACACCAAGCACTTTATCAGTTGATTGGTCTGCCAAAATTTTTACAAAACCCTCTGGCTCATCAATTGCTTTGGCTCTTGAATTTGCCATAAAAGGAAATTTACCAATTTTATAACCTATGTTTTCTTTTTTTAATTGCTCTTCGCTTTTGCCAATATATGCAACCTCGGGAGATGTATAAACAACTCCAGGAATAATATCATAATTAACATGACCTGATTGGCCTGCTATTAATTCTGCAACTGCAATTCCTTCCTCTTCAGCTTTGTGGGCTAACATTGGGCCATCAATAACATCACCTATTGCATAAATATTTTTAACATTTGTTTCAAAATTTTTATTTACTTTAACTCTTCCTTTTTCATCTAACTTTACACCAACTTTATCTAAATTTAAGTTTTTAGTATAAGGTCTTCTTCCTACAGAAATTAAAACAACATCGACATCATGTTTAACTTTTTGGCCATCATTTTGTGAAGTCTCAACCGTCACACCATTAGAGTTTTTAGTTATTTTATCAACTTTAGTATTAAGGTTGAATTTTATACCTTGCTTCTTTAATATTTTCATAAATTCATTTGAAATATCTCGATCCATTCCAGGCGTGATGTGATCTAAAAATTCAACGACTGTGACTTCAGTGCCAAGTCTTGACCAAACTGATCCCATTTCCAATCCTATATATCCTCCTCCAACAACAATCATTTTGTTGGGGAGTTTGGGAATAGATAGGGCTCCAGTTGAAGAAAGAATTCTCTCTTCATCAAAATCTACTCCAGGCAATGAAACTGGCTCTGATCCTGTACTGATTATTGTTTTATCAGTTTGAATTACTTTAATGCCTTCAGAGCCTTCAATTTTTATTGATTTTTCGTTCTCAAACGAACCTTTGCCTTTAAAATAAGTGACTTTGTTTTTTTTAAATAAAAATTCAACTCCTTTAGTCAAAACTGTTACAGCTTTGTCTTTATTTTTCATCATTTTATCTAAATTGAGTTTTATTTCTCCAGTCTCAATTCCAATTTTTTCAAAATTTTTAGCACTGTGAAATTTTTCAGATAAATTAAGTAAACTTTTTGACGGGATACATCCAATATTTAAACATGTCCCCCCTAGAGATCCTCTAGACTCTATGCATGCTGTTTTAAGTCCAAGTTGAGACAATCTAATTGCACAAACATATCCACCAGGACCACCACCAATTACTGTAACATCAAATTTTTCTGACATATTATAAATTTAAAAATAACCTTCTTGGATCTTCTAAGTTTTCTTTAACAGTTTTTAAAAAACTTACAGATTCTTTTCCATCAATTATTCTATGATCATAAGACAATGCTAAAAACATTACAGGTCTAGCCTTTATCTCACCATCAACAACAACAGGTCTTTCAACGATATTATGCATTCCAAGAACTGCTGATTGTGGAGGGTTTAAAATAGGAGTAGATAACATTGATCCATACACACCTCCATTACTAATTGTAAATGTTCCCCCTTGAAGATCCTCTATAGTAAGACTACCATTTTTTGCTTTGTCTGACAGATCTTTTATGTTTTTTTCAATGTCTGCAAAAGACATTTCATCAGCATTTTTTAATACTGGAACTACTAATCCTTTTTCAGTTCCTACTGCAAAGCTCACATTATAGTAATTTTTGTAAACCATTTCATCATTTTCAACTTCAGCATTTATTGCAGGAAATAATTTTAATCCTACTATACAGGCTTTCACAAAAAAGGACATGAAGCCAAGTTTAATTCCATAACTATTTTGGAAATCTTCCTGGTTATCTTTTCTCATTGAAATTATATTTGACATATCAACCTCATTAAACGTTGTGAGCATAGCAGCATTATTTTGAGCCTCTTTTAAACGTTTAGCAATCGTTTGTCTTAGTCTTGACATTTTAATTCGTTCTTCTTCACCGTATTGAATTTTTCTTTCGTTAGGTTGAGGGTTAGCTCCCATTAAACTTATTAAATCACCTTTTAAAATTCTTCCATCTTTACCTGTCCCTTTTACTTCATCTAAATTAATTTTATTTTCAACAACCATTTTTCTTACAGCAGGAGAAAGTGTTTTATTTTGTTTAATAGGCTTGGTTTCTTCAACTTCATCGGTTAATACCAATGGTTCTTCATCAAGCAATAAAGGTTCTTGAGTTTTTTTTGTATCTTTTTTCTTTTCGATTTCTAAATTTATTACATTATTATTTTCAACGTTTCCTTTAACCGGCTCAGCTTCCTTTTCTTCTTTAAGAGCACCACCTTCTGAAATCATTCCTAATACAGTTCCAACTTCAACTGTATCACCATCTTTTGAGTTGATCTCTGATATAACGCCACTCGCAGGCGCAGGAACTTCTAAGTTTACTTTGTCAGTTTCTAATTCTACTACAGCTTCATCAGCAACTACGTTCTCACCCTTTTTCTTTAACCATTTCGTGACCGTAGCTTCTGTAATACTTTCTCCCAAAACTGGAACTAATATTTTTTCACTCATTTATTCAAATACTTTATTTATAATCTCTTGTTGTTCAGAATTATGTCTTCTTGCATAACCTGTAGCAGGTGTAGCATCTGGACTTCTTCCAATGTAAGAAATTGCATTGTTTTTAGCCTTAATAGTCTCTAATGTCCATTGTATATAATCTCTAACAGCAAACCAAGCTCCCATATTTTTAGGCTCCTCTTGGCACCAATAAAATTTTGCATTTTTTGCAAATGGTTTTAGTTCTTTAACCAAACTTTTTGCAGGGAAGGGATAAAGTTGTTCAATTCTATACAAAATCACATCGTTGATTTTTAGTTTCTCTCTTGCCACAAGAAGATCAAAGTAAACTTTTCCGGAGCATAATATTACTTTTCTAATTTTTTTGTCGTCTTTTAACTTAATAAACCCTTTTTGCTTAGTATCTTTAGAATGATCCCATAGCACTCTATGGAAAGAATTTTGTTTACTAAAATCTTCCAAATTTGATACACAATATTTATTTCTTAAAAGTGACTTTGGTGTCATTAGGATTAAAGGTTTTCTAAAATCACGGTGCATCTGTCTTCTTAAAGCATGAAAATAATTTGCAGGTGTTGTGCAATTCATAACTTGTAAATTATCATTTGCACATAATTGTAAAAATCTCTCTAATCTTGCAGAGGAGTGTTCTGGACCTTGTCCTTCATAACCGTGAGGTAATAACATAACTAGTCCTGATGCTCGTTTCCACTTTCTTTCACCAGATGATATAAATTGATCAATGATTACTTGAGCACCATTTGCAAAATCACCAAATTGAGCTTCCCAAATAGTCAATGTATTCGGTTCTACTAAACTGTATCCATATTCAAATCCTAAAACTGCAAGTTCAGATAAAAAACTATCTACAATCTCAAAATTTTTTTGGTTACTAGATATATTGTTTAAAGGTATGTACCTTGAATTATCAGCTTGATTTCTTAAAACTGAATGTCTTTGACTAAAGGTACCTCTACCTGAGTCCTGACCTACTAACCTTACTGGATAACCTTCAACTAATAATGAACCAAATGCCAAAGACTCAGCTGTTGCCCAATCAATACCTGAGCCTTCATTAATAGTTTTTTTTCTATTTTCCATAATTTTTGTTATGGTTTTATGAATATTTTTATCAGTTGGAAAAACATGTATTCTGTCAGAGATATTATTTAATATTTTCAAATCTGATCCAGTTACACCTCTTTTATCTTTACCTCTTTCGGGTTTATATCTCGACCAAGTTCCCTCAAACCATCTAATTTTAGGTTTATAATTTTTTGCATTCTTAAATTGATCATCTAATAAATTTTTAAAATCAATAATTTGTTGATCTAAATCTTGTTTCGAAAAAAGTCCTTCATTTACAAGCTTTTCACCATAAATTTTAATCGTAGACGGATGAGATCTAATTTTTTTGTACATAAGTGGTTGGGTGAAAGATGGCTCATCTCCTTCATTATGTCCAAATCTTCTGTAACATATTAAATCAATTACAACATCGCGATTAAATTTTAATCTAAATTCAGTCGCTATTCTTGTTGCGTAAACTACTGCTTCAGGATCATCTCCGTTAACATGGATGATTGGTGCATCGACCATTTTACCTACGTCAGAAGGATAAGGGGAAGATCGCGCAAATCTAGGACTTGTTGTAAATCCAATTTGGTTGTTAACAATAATATGGATTGTCCCTCCAGTATTATGACCAGGAAGTCCAGACATTGCAAAGCACTCTGCTACTATTCCTTGTCCTGCAAATGCTGCATCACCATGAATTAATATTGGTATAACTTTATTTCTTTCTTTGTCTTGGTGAAAAAATTGTTTAGCTCTAGTTTGGCCAAGAACAACAGGATTAACTGCCTCTAGGTGTGAAGGATTATCTGTTAAACTTACGTGTACAGGATTTCCATCAAATTCTCTATCAGATGAGGCTCCTAAATGGTATTTTACATCTCCAGCACCATCTTCTGATCCATCCATTTCACCTGCAAATTCATTAAAAATTCTTTTATAAGATTTTTGTAAAACGTTTGCTAAAACATTTAGTCTTCCTCTATGTGACATTCCTATTTTAACTTCTTTTATTTTAGATTGTCCTCCAATTTTTATAATTTGCTCAAGAGCAGGTATTAGACTTTCTCCACCATCTAAACCAAATCTTTTAGTACCAACATATTTTGTATTTAAAAATTTTTCGAAGCCCTCAGCTTGTATTAATTTATTTAAAATTGCTTGCTTTCCATTTTTTGTAAATTTGAGTGCATTTTCATCTTTTTCAACCCTATCTCTAAACCACTTTCTTTCAGTCGGATTTGAA